>NZ_JBRRBO010000010.1:0-123745 GCF_056756175.1 Stenotrophomonas sp. STEN240
CCCCACCCCGCCGGCGCTCGCCGCGCCCCCCCCCCCCGCGGCTCCTGCCCCCCGCCCCCCTGCCCGCTCCCCGCCCCCCACTACAGGTTTGGCCTTCCAATCAACTTCCGCGCTGATATAGATGCGTCATCAACGCGCGCAGTGCCGCGGTCCGCGCCTGCTTGGAGACATAACCCCAGTTGCGTTCGCGTGCGAGCTGGCGCAGCTCGGGATCCTGTTCGGCGGTGAACAGGATCACACCGGGCTCGCTGCCCCAGCACTCGACCAGCATTGGCAGCAAGGCAGGGCCGCTGATATCGCCCATGCGCACATCCAGCAGCAACAGGTCGGGCACATTGTCCGAGCGGGTCGCTGCCAGCGCCGCTTCCACGCCGCCGGCAAATTCAACCTGGCAGCCCCAACGTTCCAGCAGCAGGCGTGTGGCCAGGCTGATACGCGGATCGTCGTCGATGCACCAGGCCCGGCAACCGGCCAGCAGGGAATCGGCCTGGGCTTCTTCTGGCGGGTTCACCGGCAATACGCTGCAGCCGACATCGCCGCGCGGCAGGGTGACCGAAAACACGCTGCCGCGCCCGGGCGTGGAACGCAGACCGATACGGTGATCCAGCAGGTGGGCGATGCGGTCGACGATGGCCAGGCCGAGGCCGGCGCCGGGTTCTTCGCTGCCGGCGTTGTCGAGCCGACGGAACTCCTCGAAGATTTCCTGCTGGCGTGCCTGCGGAATGCCCGTGCCGGTGTCGTGCACTTCGATGCGCAGCTGCTCGCCGTCGCGGCGGCAACCGATGACGATATGGCCGCTGCGGGTGTAGCGCACGGCATTGGACAACAGGTTCTGCAGGATGCGCCGCAGCAGCGCCTCGTCGCTGCGTACCACCGCACTGGTGGCCACATGGTGCACACGCAGGCCGCGTGCATTGGCGAGGATGCCGAACTCTATGGTCAGCGCTTCCAGCAGCGGCTCCAGCGGGAAGTCGCGGACACGTTTTTCAAGTGCGCCCGACTCCAGCCGCGAGATGTCCAGCAGGCTGGTCAGGATGCCGTCCTGCGCGGTCAGCGCATTGTCCACGTTGTCGGCGATATCGCGGCAGCTGGCATCCGTCAAACGCCCGCGCAGGGCCGACAGGAACATGCGCGCTGCGTTCAAGGGTTGCAGCAGGTCGTGTACGGCAGCGGCTACCAGCCGCGTCTTGGCCTGGTTGGCCTCTTCGGCCTGGCGCTTGGCGCCGGCCAGGTCGTGGGTGCGCTCGCTGACGCGCAGGCTGAGGGTGTCGGCCAATGAGCGCAGGTCGCGGGCGGCGTTGCGATAGGCGGTGATATCGGTATAGCTGGTGACAAAACCGCCATCAGGCAGCGGATTGCCGCGGATCTCGATCACATTGCCGTCGCCGCTCTCGCGCTCATGCATATGCGGGGTGGCCGAACGCAGGTGGTTGAGGCGGCGTTCGATCGCTTCCTCGACCGGCCCCGGGCCAAGCAGACCGCGCCGCGCGTTGTAGTGGAAGACGTCGGCAATCGGCCGGCCTACCTGGATCAGCCCCGGCGGGAAACGGAACAGTTCGATGTAGCGCCGGTTCCATGCCACCAGGTTGAGCTGCGCATCGACCACGCAGACGCCTTGCGGCAGATGCTGCAGGCTCGCGCTTTCGCCGTAGTCGGCCGCGTGCGCGGCATGCACAACGCCATCTTCGGTGGTGCGCAGTTCCTGTGCGTGCTGCTCCACCAACTGCTCCAGTTCGTGGCGGCTGCGCTCGCGCAGGCGTGCCAGCCGCTGCCGTTGCCATAGCCCGTAGCCCAGCAACAACAGCGCGATAAGGCTGGCCATCAGCGCGCCGGCAAAGCTGCGCGCACTGGCAGTACTGGCGGCGGTGCTGCGCAGCAGATGAAGGGTCCATTGCTGTTGCGGCAGCTGTTGCGATACCCAGATCACCTCGCCGGCATCTGCCAGCTGCACGCGTTGCTGGTTCGGCCCCAGCGAGGTGCCCGGAGAGCGCCGCAGCTGGTGCTGCGGCAGCTGCGCGTACTGGCGCGTGCGCTGCAGTTCCTCGCGTACACCCGGGCCCAGCGCATGCAGGGTGAGGTAGCGCCAGGGCCGGTAGCTGGAGAGGAAGATCACGCCATGGCTGTCGCTGGCGAAAACCGTGTCGGCGGAGTCGTCCCAAGTCTGCTCCAGTGGCCGCAGCACCACTTTTACCACCACCACGCCGACCGCCTTGCCGGTGTCGTCGCGCACCGCTTCGGACAGGAAATAGCCGGGCATGGCGGTGGTGACGCCTTCGGCGTAGAAAGTGCCGCTGCCTTCCTGCATTGCCTGGCGGAAGTAGGGGCGGAACTGATAGCTGTTGCCGACGTTGGTACTGCGGTTCATCCGCCAGTTGCTGGCTGCCAGTGCCACGCCATTGCGATCGAGCAGGGTGAGGGTGGAGGTGGCTGCCACGCCATTGACGCGCTCCAGCTTGCGATTGAGACGGTCCAGTTCCGGTTTGCCCAGCGCGGCCTGTGACAGTGACGCGCGCACATCCGGATCCAGCGCCAACACCGCCGGCAGTACGCGGTGGCGCTCGATCAGCGCCTGCAGGGCTTCGCCATGAAGATGCAGCTGGGTCTGCGCCCGCACCGCTTCGCTGGCAAGACTGCTGCGCTCGAAATGGCGCAGCGCCGTCAGCCCGATCGCCGCGATGGCGAGTGCGGCGGTGAGCGGCAGCAGCCAGCGCATACGGCGCCGATGGGTGGGGAAGAACGGCATGTACCGATGGTCCGGCACCATCGCGGCGCAGTGCCATAGGTCTTGTCCGGTTATTTGCCACTGCCGCAGGCGGGCCGGTAGCGCGGATGCGGGTGCGCCGGAGGGCTGTCTTAACACCAATGCGTTATCGGCGTTGCGCGCGGGGGCCGGTAAAAAAGCCGGCAGTCAGTGAATCTTCGAGGTTTCCCCCATGCATGCCGCTTCCGCCACTGTCGCTACCCCTGCGGGGCGCCGGCTGCCGCTTTACCGCCAGCTCTACGTACAGGTGCTGGTCGCGATAGCGCTGGGTGTGCTGTTGGGGCATTTCGAGCCGGTGTTCGCCGAGCAGCTCAAACCGCTGGGCGATGCCTTCATCAAACTGGTGAAGATGATCATCGCGCCGGTGATTTTCCTGACCATCGTCACCGGCATCGCCGGCATGACCCATCTGCGCAGCGTTGGCCGCGTGTTTGCCAAGGCGATGGCGTATTTCATGTTTTTCTCCACCCTGGCCCTGGTAGTGGGCATGGTGGTGGCACATGTGGTGCAGCCCGGTGCCGGCATGAACATCAATCCGGCCGATCTGGACCAGAGTGCGGTGGAAGGCTATGTGCAGCGCTCGCATGAGCTGACCCTGGTGGGCTTTGCCTTGGACATCATTCCCAAGACCCTGCTGAGCCCGTTCGTCGGTGACAACATCCTGCAGGTGCTGTTCGTGGCGGTGCTGTTCGGTATCGCGCTGGCTTCGGTCGGCGAAAAAGGCCGGCCGGTGTTGAACCTGCTCGAAGCGCTGACCACGCCGGTATTCAAGCTGGTGCACCTGCTGATGCGCGCCGCGCCGATCGGTGCGTTTGGCGCCATTGCCTTCACCATCGGCAAATACGGCATTGCCTCGCTGGTCAATCTGGCCTGGCTGGTGGGCTCCTTCTACCTGACCTCGCTGCTGTTCGTGGTGGTGATCCTGGGCGCGGTGGCGCGCCTGTGCGGGTTCTCGGTGCTCAAGCTGGCCCGTTACCTCAAGGCCGAACTGCTGCTGGTGCTGGGCACTTCCTCATCCGAATCGGCGCTGCCTTCGCTGATGGAGAAGATGGAGAAGGCCGGTTGCGGCAAGTCGGTGGTTGGGCTGGTGGTGCCAACCGGCTATTCGTTCAACCTCGATGGCACCAACATCTACATGACCCTGGCGGCGTTGTTCATTGCCCAGGCCACCAATACCGAGTTGAGCCTGGGTCACCAGATCGCGCTGCTGCTGGTCGCCATGCTCAGTTCCAAGGGCGCGGCCGGGGTCACCGGTGCGGGCTTCATCACCCTGGCTGCCACCTTGGCGGTGGTGCCGGAGGTGCCGGTAGCCGGCATGGCATTGATCCTGGGCGTGGACCGTTTCATGAGCGAATGCCGCTCCTTGACCAATTTCATCGGCAATGCGGTGGCCACGGTCGTGGTGTCGCGTTGGGAAGGGGCGCTGGATCGGCAGCGCCTGGCGCTGGTGCTCGATGGCGTTGAGCCGTCGGAATTGCCCCCAACGGTACCGACAGCAAAGGTTTGAGGTTTACCTGTGTGTGCGTTTTTGCGCGGGGCCTGCTGACGAACAGGCGGCCCCGCGACTTTTTTGCGTCCTGTGCTTGTCACTATCAGGGCCGAAACTGTTGCGCACGCCGTGGTGTGGATAGATCCGAATTGTGCACTTGCAGCATTCGTGCGACAGCATAGCGACAGGTCCAACTGCCTTAACGGCGTTATCATCTCCCGTCCTTCTTGCCCATTAGCGCCCACAACTCGATGTCCAACGAAGATTTCAAGCAGGCCGCCCTCGAATACCACCGGATGTCGCCGCCTGGCAAAATCAAGGTGGTGGCAACCAAGCCCATGTTGACCCAGCGCGACCTGTCGCTGGCGTATTCGCCGGGTGTGGCACATGCCTGCGAAGCGATCATGGCCGACCCCGCCATGGCCAGCGAGATGACGGCACGCGGCAACCTGGTCGGCGTCATCACCAACGGCACCGCCGTGCTGGGCCTGGGCAACATCGGCCCGCTGGCCGGCAAGCCGGTGATGGAAGGCAAGGGCGTACTGTTCCAGAAGTTTGCCGGAATCGACGTCTTCGACATCGAAATCAACGAGAACGACCCGGACAAGCTGGTCGAGATCATCGCTTCGCTGGAGCCGACCTTCGGCGGCATCAACCTGGAAGACATCAAGGCACCGGAATGCTTCATCGTCGAGCGCAAGCTGCGCGAGCGGATGAACATCCCGGTGTTCCATGACGACCAGCACGGCACCGCGATCATCGTCGGCGCCGCCGTGCTCAACGCCATGTGCATCACCGGCAAGAAGATCGAAGAGGTCAAGCTGGCCACCACCGGCATGGGCGCGGCGGGTATTTCCTGCGTCAATATGCTGGTTTCGTTGGGTTTGAAGCCGGAAAACATCCTGGCCTATGACCGCGACGGCGTGATCCACACCGGGCGTACCGACCTGGACCCGGAAAAGGCGCGCTACGCCCGCGACACCGACAAACGCACCCTGGCCGAGATCGTCGACGGCGCCGACATCTTCCTGGGCCTGTCGGCCGGCGGCATCCTGACCAAGGACATGGTCGCCAGCATGGCGCGTGATCCGGTCATCTTCGCCCTGGCCAACCCCTACCCGGAAATCCTGCCGGAAGACGCCAATTCGGTGCGTTCGGACCTGATCATGGGTACCGGCCGTTCGGATTACCCGAACCAGGTCAACAACGCGCTGTGCTTCCCGTATCTGTTCCGTGGTGCGCTGGACGTGGGCGCCACCACCATCAACGAAGAAATGAAGGTTGCCTGCGTGCGCGCGATTGCCGCGCTGGCACGCAAGGAAGCCTCCGATCTTGGCGCCGCTTACGGCGGTGACGTGCCCAGCTTCGGTCGCGACTATGTGATTCCGCGCCCGTTCGACCGCCGCCTGCTGGTGGAGCTGTCCGCCGCCGTGGCCCAGGCCGCGATGGATTCGGGCGTTGCTACGCGGCCGATCGCCGACATGGCGGCCTACCGCGACAAGCTGGCCCAGTTCGTCTACCGCACCAGTCTGTTCATGAAGCCGGTCTACGACCGTGCGCGTTCGGACAAGCAGCGCGTGGTTTACGCCGAGGGCGAGGAAGAAGTGGTGCTGCAGGCGGTGCAGAACGTGATCGACGAAGGCGTGGCCTTCCCGATCCTGATCGGCCGCCCGGAAGTGATCGAAGCCCGCATCGAGCGCCTGGCGTTGCGCATGCGTGCCGGCGTTGATTTTGAAGTCACCAACATCAACGACGACCCGCGCTTCAACGACTACTGGCAGTACTACCACGAGATGACCGGCCGCAAGGGCGTCACCGTGGCCGCCGCCAAGAACCTGATGCGCTCGCGCCCGACCCTGATCGCGGCGGTGATGGTTGCCCGTGGCGAGGCCGATGCGATGCTGTCGGGCCTGGTTGGCCGCTTCCACAAGAAGCTGGGCTATGTGCGCAGCGTGATTCCGCTGGAGGCCAAGGTCAGCTCGACCTCGGCGATGACCGGCGTGATCAACAATCAGGGCGTGTTCTTCTTCGTCGATACGCACGTGCAGGAAGATCCCAGCGTCGAGCAGATCGTCGAGTCCACGCTGCAGGCGGCCTTCCGCATGAAGCTGTTTGGCATCGAGCCGAAGATCGCATTGCTGTCGCATTCCAACTTCGGCAGCCACGATTCCAAGGACGCGCTGAAGATGCGTCAGGTGCGTGAGGCGCTGCTCAAGCGCAACCCGCGCTTGAACGTGGACGGTGAAATGCAGGGCGATACCGCATGGGATGAAGCACTGCGCGACAAGCTGCTGCCCAACAGCACCTTGAAGGGCCGTGCCAACCTGTTCGTGCTGCCCAACCTGGAAGCGGCCAACATCGCCTACAACCTGGTGCGCGTGTTCACCAATGGCGTGGCAATTGGTCCGATCCTGATGGGCATGACCAAGCCGGTGCATATCCTCACCAGCAGCGCCAGCTCGCGCCGCGTACTGAACATGACCGCGATCGCCGCGGTGGATGCGCAGATCCGCAAGCAGATGGAAGCCGACCGCGCCGGTTGATTGCCAACCTGCATGTGTCAAACAAAGCCGGCCTTGTGCCGGCTTTGTTTTTTGCAGCAGCGCTGTTTTGTAGGAGCGGCGTAAGCCGCGAAGCCAATATTCCTGAAGTGCCAGGCGCTCTTCCATCTGATGGGGCTCCTGCTTCGCGGCTTACGCCGCTCCTACAAAGGAGCCTGTCTATCGTGTTGCACAAGCGGCGCCGATGTAGCCCTCGGGCGCCGCTGCCGATCAGAACTGATGGATCTTCTGCGCTTCCACTATCTGCAGCACCAGCTTTCGCGTGGCCGCGCGGCACGAGCGGTAGGCCAGCAGCAACCTGCGTTCGGATGGATCATCCACAAGCTCCGCATTCTCGTTGGGCGTGGCTGCGGAAATGGCGTCAAGTTCACCACGCCCGGTTGCCAGCCATTCGAACGAAACATCGGTGACCAGTGCGATGGTGATCAAGCGCATGGTGCTGGGCGATATACCCGTTGGACTTTCCCAGTTTCCTACTGCACTACGGCTCACCTTCAGTTGGCCTGCCAACTCCGCCTGCGTCATCCTCATCTTTCTCCGCGCTTTGCGGATGCGGATTCCCAGATGGTCATGCATAAATTTCTCCTCGAGCGTTGACCATGAGAGCCGACTAAAAGCCTAAGCCATTGCGAGCTTGCGCAGTCGGCAAAGACTTATTGTCAATGTTCATTACGTTCTTGGATTATCGGAACCGGGGTCGTCATCAATATTGACGACTTTTGCCAATGTAACTTGCACCTGCTCCCTGCTTTGTTTGATGTCGCTACGCTGCAGTGCGGAAAGTACTTTCAGCCAGAGCTTGTTCGTAAAACGCCGACAGCTTGACGAGCTTTTTTCTTAAGCGTTGAACCAATGGTGCAAGCGTGGCGCAAACCACTACGAGTGAAAAACTGCAGGCTGCTGCTCGGCATTGGAGGTCACTGATGGAATTCAGTCAGCCGTGGAAACTGTCTCTGTATTTGATGGGTACATTGACGGGCGTGCTGATCGCGTTGGCGGCGCTGGCCATCCGCAGTGGCAATGAATCGGCAACCATTGCCGGCCGATTGGTGCCGGTGCAGGGAATGGCAACGGTACTGGCGCCGGTTGCCGGGGTGGTGCGCTGGCTGGATGTGGATGACGGCAAGCGGGTGGTGGAGGGCGACACCCTGGCACTGGTAACCACCGCGCGGGCGATGCCTGATATCGGCGATGCCAATCTGGCCTTTGAGTACGGCCTGCAGCAGAAGGAAGACAGCATCGTGCTGGCGCGTGAGGCCTACAAGGAACAACTGGCGGCACAGTCGACCGGTTTGCACGAGCAGATGCAGGCCGCCCGCGTCGAAGCGCAGCAGATCGATCTGCAGATACGTACACGGCGCGAGCTGATCCGCATCGCCGGCGATGTGCTGACCCGGAAACGCGGGTTTGAAGCTGCTTCCGCCGCAGGCCTCGCCGCAGCCGAGCAGCAGGAGGCGCTGGTGCTGGACTACACCGCGCAACTGCAGTCGCTGCGACGGCAACAGGCGGCAACACAGCGGCTGATTGCCCAGCTCAAGCAGGCCATGGGTGAACTGCCCGGCCGGCGTAAGGCCAACGATGCCGCCTATGCCGAGCATCTGGCGCAGCTGCGGTTGGATCGGGTCGAGAACGAAGCCAATGCGGCGTTGTTGGTGAAGGCGCCGGTGGATGGCGTGGTGGTTGCGCAGATGGTCAAGCCGGGGCAATCGGTGCGCCTGGGCCAGCCGTTGCTCAGCCTGCTGCCCGGCGATGGGCGGCTGCAGGCCGAGTTGCTGGTGCCAGGACGTGCGATCGGGGCGATGGCGCCCGGCGACCGTGTGGTGCTGCGCTACCAGGCGTTCCCGCATCAGAAGTTCGGTGCGCAGCACGGCACCATCGCGCATATCAGCCGCACCGCGGTGGACAGTGAGCAGGCCAGCTTCGCCGCGGAGCTGCCAGCGGTGAGGGAAGCCTTCTATCGCGTCACCGTGGAGTTGACCAATCAGGCCATTCTGGCGCACGGCAGGATGGAGCCGCTCAAGCCGGGGATGATGCTGGATGCGCAGGTCAGTGGTGAGCGCGCGCCGCTGAGTGATCGTCTGCTGGCACCGATGTATTCGTTTGGTGGCTGGTTGGGTGGGCGTTGAGTTGGCGTAGCTGCTACCGATGCATCCAATCATTGCAGTGTGTGGAACCGCCTTCGGGGTGCCACAGCGCCGTTGGGTTTGCGATGATGGGGGGGCGTTATCCACTTGCCCGATGGAATTCAGGGCAGGGTACGCGCAGGGATGGGTGTACTGATCGCACTACCGAGGACTGGATCCGGATGATGAAACTATCTTGTTGTGCCTGGGCCGTCGCGCTCTCGTTGGCATGGGCGCCGTTGGCACAGGCAGAACAGGCGGCGGCCACGCTGCCCAGAAGCGTGCAGGCGGGCCCCTGTGTTGAAGGCGTCTGTGAGTACCGGCTGCAGAACGGCTTGCGGGTCTTGCTGTTTGCCGATGCCAGCAAGCCGACGGTGACCGTCAACCTGGTCTATGGCGTGGGTTCGCTGCACGAGAACTACGGCGAGACCGGCATGGCACACCTGCTTGAACACCTGATGTTCAAGGGCACGCCCAAGCATCCGGATATTCCCGGTGAAATGCAGCAGCGCGGCGTCGACAAGAATGCGACCACTTCGCTGGACCGCACCAACTACTTTGCCTCGTTCCCCACCAACGACGACACCCTGGACTGGCTGCTGGGGCTGGAAGCGGACCGCATGCTCAATTCCAAGGTGGCCAAGGCCGACCTGGACAGCGAGATGACCGTGGTCCGCAACGAAATGGAAGCCGGTGACAACAACCCGGTCGGCGTATTGATGAAACGCATGCGCTCGGTGGCCTTTGACTGGCACAACTACGCCAACATGCCCATTGGTGCGCGTTCGGACGTGGAGAACGTGCCGATCGGCAACCTGCAGGCGTTCTACCGCACCTGGTATCAGCCGGACAATGCGATGTTGATCATCGCCGGGCGTATCGACAATGGGAAAGTGCTGGCGCGCGTTGCCGCCCACTTCGCGCCCTTGCAGAAGCCTGCGCGGGTCATGCCGGCTTTCCATACGGTGGAGCCGGTGCAGGACGGCGAACGTGAAGTCACGGTACGCCGCAGCAGCGAGCTGTCATTGATTGCCGCCAGCTATCACGTTCCCGCTCTTGCGCAGGCCGACAGCGCGCCGCTGTCTGTATTGGGCAACGTACTCGGCGACAACCCGAACGGGCGCCTGTACAAGGTCTTGCAGGAACCCAAGCTGGTCGCGTTTGCCGGTGCCAGCGGTGAGACCCTGCGTGATCCCGGTTTGTTCACCCTGGTTGCGGCGCTGCCCAAGGAAGGTGATCCGGCCAGGGCCGAAGCCGAGCTGCTCAAGCAGGCCGAAGCCATCGTCGCCAGCCCTGTCACCGAGGCGGAAGTTGCGGCGGCCAAGCAACGTATCGGCAATGCCATCGAAAAGCGCGCCAGTGACGTCAATGCGATGGCGATGGCCTTGTCCGAATACCAGGCGGCCGGTGACTGGCGGCTGCTGTTCGTGCAGCGCGATGCCATCGACGGCGTCACCGCGAGCGACGTCAACCGTGTCGCGGCTGCCTATCTGAAGCCGCAGAACCGCACCGTTGGCCGTTTTGTGCCGACCGCGGCGCCGGACCGTGCGGCCATTTCCGCAGCGCCGGCGGTTGCCAGCCTGGTGGACGGCTACAAAGGCCGCGTTGCCGTTGCTGCCGGGGAGGCGTTCGAGCCCAGCCTGGAGAACATCGCCGCGCGTACCGAGAGCTTCGTCATTGGCGATGGCCTGCGGGTATCGCTGCTGCCAAAGCGCAATCGCGGGCAGACCGTAACCCTGGATGCCAGCTTTCACTTTGCAGATGAGCTGTCCATCACCGGCCGCAGCTACGCCGGCAGCTGGGTAGGGCCGATGTTGATGATGGGCAGCGAGCGCATGGACCGTGGGCAGATTGCCGCGCGTTTTGATGCGCTCAATACACAGGCGCAGGTCAGCGGCGGCGCGCAGGGGGCTGCCATCCGCCTCAACGGCAAGCGCGAGACGCTGCTGGAGGCGCTGCGTCTAGCCGCCGATGTGCTGCGCCATCCGGCGTTTCCCGCCGATCAGTTCGAGCAGTTGCGGCTGCAGGCCATCACCGGCCTGGAGTTCCAGCGCAAGGAGCCGGGCACGCTCGCCTCGATGGCGCTGAGCCAGTACTTCGATCCGTGGCCGGTTGGCCATCCACTGCATGTGGAGTCGATTGATCAGTCGCTGGCACGCCTGAAGGCGATCAAGGCCGAGGATATCCGCGCCTACCATCAGGCCTTCTACGGCAGCTCTGTCGGTGAGATCGCCGTGGTCGGCGATTTCGATCCGGTGGCGATGAAGGCCGAACTGCAGGCCTTGTTTGCCGACTGGAAGGCGCCGCGTGCGTATGCGCCGATCAGCACCCATTACCGCGAAGTGGCCGCCAAGCACGAGCGTTTTTCAACTCCCGACAAACCCAATGCGGTGTTGCTGGCGCGGCAGAATGTCTCGATCAATCTGGCCGATGCGGACTTCCCGGCGCTGAACATCGCCATCGGCATTCTCGGTGCCGATCCGCTAAAGGCGCGGCTTGCCGAGCGCATCCGCCAGAAAGAGGGCCTGAGCTACAACGTCGGTGCGGGCCTGAGCGCCGACGAAAGCCGCGAAGGGCGCGACGACAACGGCAGTGTCAGCATCCAGGCCATTGCCGCGCCGGAGAACATGGCCAAGCTGGAAGCAGCCCTGCGCGAGGAATTGGCGCGGCTGGTTGCCGACGGCATCACCGCGCAGGAACTGCGGGACGCCGTAGCGGAGAAGAAGGTGGCGCGCGAGCAGTCGCGCGCGGTCGATGGCGCTGTCGCCGGGTTGCTGAGCGACCATCTTTACTATGGTCGTGACATGCGCTTTGAAGCGCAGCGCGATGCCGCCTATCAGGCGCTGACGGTGGAGCAGGTCAATGCCGCCATCCGCAAGCACCTCAAACCCGAGCAACTGAGCGTGTTTGTTGCCGGTGACTTCAAGTAAGCGGTTACCCGGGGCTGTCTGTCGCAGCCCCGATTCTGCTGTCTGCCAAGGTGTGCCCGGCTCGCCGGCCCTGTTATCTGCCCCAGGTCGGCAGTGCCCTGACCAGACGGGGCGGATTCATCGGCGCGGCTGGCCCCGCTTCAGGTTCCTCGCCCTTGTATCTGCCGAGCCGGTTGCTGCACGGGCGGCCGCGTTGGCCCGGCACTGCTAGAATTGCGCGGACCCGTTTTTTTCGTGAATGACGCCATGAGCCATACCGCAACCGCGCCCGCCAATGCCGAGAAGCGTTACACCGTACATCGCGCTGACCTGCCGCTGAGCTGCCCGACGCCGGAAATGGCGCTGTGGAACTCGCATCCGCGGGTTTACCTGCCGATCGAGGACGAACCCAATGGCGAGGCAGCCTGCCCGTATTGCGGTTCGGTATTCGTGCTGGCTGACTGAACCGCCGACCGATGCGCCGTTTGACGGTGGTGCAGTTGCTGCCGGCGCTGCATTCCGGCGGCGTCGAGCGTTCAACCCTGGAAATCGCCGCGGCACTGGTGGCTGCCGGTCACCGGGCCATTGTCGTGTCCGCAGGTGGCCGACTGCTGCAGCCGCTGCTGGACAGTGGCGCCGAGCATCTGACCTTGGACATCGGCCGCAAGTCGCTGTTTACCCTGCGCCATGTGGCCTCGTTGCGGCGCCTGTTCAGTGAAGCCGGTGCCGACATCGTGCACGCGCGTTCGCGGCTGCCGGCATGGCTGGGCTGGTACGCCTTGCGTGGCATGCCGGCAGCGCAGCGCCCGCATTGGCTGACCACCATGCACGGGCTGAATTCGGCCGGCCGCTACAGCGGCATCATGGCCAGCGGGGAGCGGGTGATCTGCGTATCGCAGACCGTGCGTGACTACCTGCAGCAGCACTATCCACAGACCGATCCGGCCAAGCTGCGGGTGATACCGCGCGGCGTGGATGTGGCCCAGTTCCCGCGCGTGGAGCGCAGCGACCGGCGCCCGCGTCTGGCGTTGGCCGCGCGCCACCCGCAGTTGGGCAGCGAACTGCCGCTGCTGTTGTTGCCGGGCCGGGGTACCCGGCTGAAAGGGCATGCATACGCCTTGCAGCTGCTGGCAGCATTGCAGAACGCCGGCCGGCCGGCGGTGTTGTGGATGCCCGGTGTGCGTGAGCCCGGCCGCGAAGCCTATGTGCGCGAGCTGGAGCAGTTGGCGCAGACGCTGGGTGTAGCCGGCCAGCTGGTGCTCAGCGAACCCACCACCCGCATTGCCGAAGCCTATGCCGCCAGCGATCTGGTGTTGCAGCTGTCCGACAAGCCGGAGGCATTTGGCCGTACCGTATTGGAGGCCTTGGCGGTCGGCCGCCCGGTTGCAGGCTGGAACCATGGCGGCGTGGGTGAGCTGCTCGGTCAGCTGCAGCCTTCCGGCGCGGTGGACTACGCGGACATGGCGCAGCTGACACAGTGCGTGCTGGCCCTGCTGGGCAACCCACCGCTGCTGCCACGGCGGATTCCGTATACGTTGCAGGCCATGCAACGTGCCACCCTGGATGTCTATGCAGAACTCGCTGGCTGAGCCGTCCTTTGCCGCCCCTCCGCGCCAGCCCGGGTGGTGGGCGCCGGTATGGGTGATTGCCTACGTGGCCCTGCTGCCGCTGCCGGGCATTGCCGAGTCGGTGCTGGTGCTGGGTGCCTTGTTCACCGTGCTGCGCTTGTTGCTGCTGCGCCTGAAAAAAGGTGCGGGCATCCGCAGTCTATTGGGTGTGCCCGCGTTGGCCCTGACCAGCGTGCTGTTCTGTGCCTATTGGTTGCCGCAGCTGGGTTCGGCGCTGGGTGCCGAAGATGCGGGCAAAGTCTGGGGCAAAGTTGGTGGTGGCCTGCGTTATCTACCTTTCATGTGGTTGGTGGCCATCGCGGTGGCCACCCCGCAACGCCGGCGCCTCACCTTTGGTGGTCTGGCCTTGGTGACGGGAGTGTGGGCGTTCGATGCCTTGCTGCAGGCCTTTGCCGGAACCAGCCCCTTGTTCTGGGGCCTGGACCAGCTCAAATGGCTGCTAAGCGGGCACGGCCTGTGTTCACCGGAAGAAGCAGCCATGGCCGATCGCCTGGCCGGCATCTTCGGGCCGTGCAATCTGAAATTCGGCCAGGTGCTGGCCAGCCTGTCGCCGTTCCTGCTGTTTTTCGTGGGCCTGCGTTGGGGCCGTTGGAGCTGGGTGCTGGCCGCTGCGGTGGTGGGTGTGGTGCTGGTGTATGCCGGTTCGCGCGCGTCGCTGATCACCTACGGCCTGGTGCTGCTGGTTTCCGGTTGGCGGCTGCTCGGTGGCAAGTGGCTGCTGTTGCTGATACTGGCAGGGGTGATTGGCGTCGCTGCGGTGGCTGCCGGTTCCAGCCAGGTGCGTGAGCGTTTCGAGCGTACCGCGATGGCCTTCGGTGACGGCGCTCATGGCATCAATGAAGCCTTGTCCGGGCGGGCGCAGATCTGGGCGGCCGCGCTGTGCATGGTGCGCGAACATCCCATCAACGGGGTGGGCGCGCGTGGTTTCCGTGAGGCGTATCCGCACTGCAATCCGGATGCGTCGCAGGCGCCGGTGTGGGGCGATGGCCCAGCGCTGCACGCGCACCAGATCGTGCTGGAGATCCTTGCCGAAACCGGCCTGCTCGGCTTGCTGCTATGGATTGCCGGTGCGGCGATGGCGCTGCGGGCCTGGATCTATTCCGGGCCCGAGGCGCGCGAACGCGCACGCCCGGCAGCGGTGGCACTGGCGGTAACGGTATTCCCGTTCAATACCCATCTGGCGTTCTATTCCGCGTTCTGGGGCGGGCTGACGGTGATGCTGGCGGCGCTGTATGCCGGTGCGCTGCTGGCCGAGCCGGACAAGCGCGGCGACTGAGGCGGCAAGCGGCTCAGTCGTAGAAGTCGCTGCGGCCTTCGGGCTGGCGCTTGAACCGGCGGTGTATCCACAGGTATTGCGCTGGTGCCTCGCGCACCATTTCCTCGATGGCGGCGTTGACCTTGGCGGTGTCGGCAACCACGTCATCGGTGGGGAAGTCGGGCAGCGGCGGGGCGATTTTCAGCACGTAGGCGCTGCCAACACGGCGATGGAAATAAGGCACCACGGCGCAACCGGTCATGCGTGCGAATTGGTGGGTGGCGGTGATGGTGGATGCCGGCATGCCGAAGAACGGTACGAATACCGAGTCCTTGCCGCGCATGTCCTGGTCCGGTGCATACCAGAGGAAACCGCCTTTTTTCAGATGCCGCACGGTGGCGCGGATGTCTTCGTTGGCGAACATCGCGCAGGCATATTTCAGCCGGCCGCTCTTCACCGCCCATTCCATCACCGGGTTGCGGTATTTGCGGTACATGCCGGCCAGCGGTACGTGATCGCAGAGCAGGCGGCCGCACATTTCCAGGGTCATGAAGTGGCCTGATACCAGCAATACGCCGCGGCCCTCGGCCTGCAATGCCTTCAGGTGCTCCAGGCCTTCCCATTGCACCTGCGGGCGGATGACGTCGATCTTGCCCCACCAGGCACGGGCGAATTCGAACACCCCTACGCCAAGTGCGTCGAAGCTGTCACGCAGCAGGCGCTGCCGCCAGGCCTCGTCCTTTTCCGGGAAGCACAGCTTGAGATTGACCACGGCGGCGCGGCGGCGACTGCGCGCCAGGTGCAGGGCCAGCCAGCCAATGCCACGGCCCAGTGCGCGCTGCAGCGTCCATGGCAGGCGTGCGGCGATGAAGGCAATGCCAAGCCAGGCATAGGTGGGCCAGTGGCGTGGCTGCAGGAGCGAGGGCCGGGTGGCGGTGGAAGGCGAATCGGACATGCGTCGATTCTAAGCCACCGCGGTGAAGGCGGGAGCAGCGGCGAGGAGGGCAGGGCAATGGCAACTGCTAAGGCGACTGCAAAGGCAAAGGCAACTGCAAAGGCAAAGGCAAAGGCAACTGCAAAGGCAACTGCAAAGGCAAAGGCACCCCTCCTCAATCCTCCCCTGCGCTGCGCGCAAGGGAGGAGGTAGAGGCAATGGCCGTCGGAAGATCGGCTTCGGCTTCGGCAACGTCAACGTCAACGTCAACGGCACCCGCACCCGCACCCGCACCCGCAGCAACAGCAGCAACAACAGCAACAGCAACAGCAACAGCAACAGCAGCAACGGTCGGAATGGTCGGAATGGTCGGAGCGGCGGCAACGGTCGGAACGCCAGAAACGGCAGCAACGGCATCAACAGCCGCAACGGCAGGAACGGCAGGAACGGCCCCCCCCTCCGCGCCCCTCCCTGCGCTGCGCGACAGGGCGGCGCGGTACTGCACCTAGGCGCCCACGCTCGGTTCTGTGCTTGGTCGCCTGCCGTGGGCAATAGCACTGGGCCTTGTCGCGCTGTTGCGTGGTTCTCCCGTATCCTTCGCCGATGCGCAAGGATCCAGTTGAATTTCTGCTGCGCGGCCTGTATTCGGCCGTGCTCTATCTATTGCTGCCCATCACCGTGTACCACCTGGTATGGCGCGGTTTCCGGGTGCGCGAATACTTCCGGCGTTGGGATGAGCGCTATGCGTCCTACCCGGACAGCGGCGCGCAGCCGCGTGTTTGGTTGCATGCGGTGTCGGTGGGCGAGGTCAATGCGGCCGCGCCGCTGGTCAATGCGCTGCGTGCGCAGCGCCCGGATATCCGCTGGATCATCACCACCATCACCCCGACCGGTTCGCAGCGCGTGCGCGCGCTGTGGGGAGATGCGGTGGACCATGTGTATCTGCCCTATGACGTCCCCGGCAGCGTCAGCCGCTTTCTGGAGCATTTCCAGCCCAGCCTGGCGCTGATCCTGGAGACCGAGTTGTGGCCCAACATGTTGTTCGGTTGCCGCGACCGTGGCATTCCGGTGTACATCCTCAACGCGCGTTTGTCGGCGCGTTCGTTGAAGGGCTATCGCGTGCTCAAGGCCCTGGTCGGGCGTGCCCTGCGCACGGTGACCTGCGTCGCGGCGCAGTCGCAGGCCGATGCGGAGCGCTTCATCGAGCTGGGCGCATTGCCTGCGCAGGTGCAGGCCCTGGGCAACCTGAAGTTCGATATCCATCCGCCGGATCCAACCGAAGTGTTGCAGGCCTTCCATCAGCACGTGGCCGCCACGCGGCCGATATGGATCGCCGCCAGTACCCATGAGGGCGAAGAGCAGGCGGTGATCGAAATCCATGCGCGCCTGTTGCAGCAGCATCCCGATGCACTGTTGTTGTGGGCGCCGCGTCATCCCGAACGCTTTGCCAAGGTGGAAGCCCTGGCTCGCGAGCCGGGCTGGCGCGTGGCCACGCGCAAGGCGCAGCAATGGCCTGCGGCCGATACCCAGGTATTCGTGATCGACACCCTGGGCGAGTTGATGGCGTTCTATGCCTGCGCGCAGGTGGCCTTCGTCGGTGGCAGTCTGCAGGCCATTGGCGGCCACAATCTGCTGGAGCCGGCGGCGATGGGTACGGCGGCGGTTACCGGCCCGCACCTGCACAACTTCGCCGAGATATCACGACGCATGGATGAGGCCGGTGCCTTGTGCATCTGTGCCGATGCGGCAGAAGTGGGCGCAGCCGTGTCACGTCTGTTGCAGGATGATGCCGAGCGCGAACGCATGGTGCAGGCCGGGCGAGCGCTGGTGGCCAATGGTCGCGGTGCGCTGGAGCATACGATTGCATTGATTACACCGCAGTTGCCGCCGGCCAGCGAGGCCGCTGCATAACCCACCGGCAAGCGCAGCGCTGGGGCTTGTCTGTAGGAGCGGCGTAAGCCGCGAAGCAGGTACAGCATCGGTGTGCATTGAAGCAGGCCTTCAAACAACATCAGCTTCGCGGCTTACGCCACTCCTACAGCGAAGCAATGCTGTGCTGCACGGATGGCTGCACCGGTTGGGTGTTGGCACTCGCGGCCAATGTTCCAGAAACAAGAAAGGCGGGCCGAGGCCCGCCTTTCTGCATTACGTTGCCGCGCCGGATTACTGCGCGCTGTTCGACTGCAGCTTGGAGCTGGCATCCACCGTCAACAGGCGGTTGATGTCCTGGACTTCGCTGATTTCCAGATCGCCGATGGCCTGGCTCAACTGCAGGCGGGCCAACAGGAAGTTGTAACGCGACTGGGCGTAGTCCACCTGGGCTTGGAACAGGGTGCGCTGGTTCTGCACAACGTCAAGCACGGTACGGGTACCCACTTCCAGACCGACCTGCGAGGCGTCGTAGGCGCTCTGTGCCGAGACCACGGTCAGGCGGCGGGCTTCGACTTCGCTGATGCCGGCAACCAGGGCCTGGTAGGCATTGCGGGTGTTGCGGTCAAGGGCGCGCTTCTGCTGCTCGAAGGTGTCCTGGGCGATATCGCGACGGGCCAGCGCCTGACGCACGCCGGACTGGGTGGCGCCACCGGCGAAGATCGGCACGTTCAAGGTCAGGCCGATTGCGTTGGTGGTGGCATCGGGGGTCTGTGAGGCGCTGCCGGTGTTGTCGCCCCAGCGGGCGCTCTTGCCCCAGTTGCCGCCCAACGACAGGGTCGGGTAGTGGCCGCCACGTGCGGCAGACACGTTGGACTCGGCGGCGCTGACCTGCAGCTCCTGTGCCTTCAGCGCCGGGTTGCGCCCGACTGCATCGGTGACCAGCTGGTCAACGTTGCCACGGTTGGCCGGCACTTCCGGACGGAAGTCGACCGGCAGGCCACGCACGTCGCGCACCGGCTGGCCGGTCAGCTCGGTCAGCGCCTGGTAGGCGTCTTCCAGTGCATTGCGGGCAAGGATGGTGTTGGCGCGGGCCTGATCGTACTGGGCGCGGGCTTCGTGCATGTCGGTGATCGGCGCCAGGCCAACTTCCAGGCGCTTGTCGGCGTAGTCGAACTGCTTCTTGGCGGCTGCTTCGTTGGTCTCGGCGGCGGTCAGCGATTCAATGCCGACCAGCACATTGAAGTAGGTGGTCGCGGTGCGCACGACCAGTTCGTCGTTGGCCGAATCCAGGGTGAAATCGGCGGCCTTGCTGACGTCGCGCTGCGCACGCAGGTTGGCGAACTGGCTCCAGTTGAACAGGGTCTGGCTGCCGTTGATGCCGTAGCTGCGGGTCTTGGTGGTGGCGCTGCCACCGCCGGCACCGGCGATGCTGTCGTACTTGCTGTGGTTGCGGGTCAACGAAGCTTCACCGCCGATCTGCGGCAGCAGTGCCGCACGTGCCTGCACCTGGCCTTCCTTGTCGAACAGGCGCGTGGACTCGGCTGCAGCCAGCTGCGTGTCACCGTTGCGGGCCATTTCGTAGACCTGCAACAGGTCGGCGGCATGGGAAGTCAGCGGAGTGAGAGCGACTGCCAGCGCAAGGGTGAGGGATCGGCGGATCATTGCGGCTTCCTTGGAAGGTTTCAGAGTTGGAATTGCGGTGCGGGCGCAGCGCCCTGCAGGTAATCAAGATCGGTTTCGAACAGCGAGGCGATGCTGCCGTCGGCCTGGACCAGCACCGCTTCCATCACCGGCGAAACGCCGCGGATGGCAAACAGGCGGCCGCCGCTGCGCAGCAGCTTCAGCAGTTCCACCGGAACGGTTTCTACCGCACCGGTGATGCAGATGGCGTCGAACTGACGCTGGCTCTGCCAATTCAGGGCATCGGCGACTTCAATGCGGACATTGCTGCCCAGCTTGGCCGCGTCCAGGTTCTGGCGGGCGCGCTCGGCCAGCTCGGGATGGATTTCCAGGCTCAGCACTTCGCGGGCCAGTTCGCCCATGCAGGCGCTCAGGAAGCCGCTGCCGGTGCCGATTTCCAGCACTTCGTCAGTGGGCTGCAGATCCAGCGCCTGCAGGGTGCGGCCTTCGATGACCGGCTTCATCATCTTCTGGCCATGACCCAGCGGCAGCTCGATATCGGCATAGGCCAGGGCGCGGTGCGATTCAGCGACGAAGGCCTCGCGCGGCAGGCGCGCCAGCACGTCCAGCACGCGGACTTCCAGCACATCCCAGGGACGGATCTGCTGTTCAACCATCATTTCGCGGACGTGGGAGTAATCAATCGTCATGGGAAGCTCATCATTCCAGCGCAGTGGGCCGGCCATTTTACCGGTTACCAGACACAAAGTACGGACCCAACATTGCGGGGAGGGCCGCGCGTGACGCAGTGCCGGAAGTCATTCGGACCTCCGGTTCATTCAGCTTGCCGGTGCGGTTCATAGGCGCGGATGAAGAAATCCACGCTGGCGGCGATATGGACGTCGGCACCGAGCTGGTCCGGGGCGGCGCACAGGCCACACATCATATGCGTATGGACCTCGCCCTTGATCAGGCAGAAGAACTGCCGGGCGGCCAGCGCCAGGTCCTCGATGGCCAGCTGGCCACGGCTGACGCGGGCGCCGAGGAACTCGGCCAGGGCGCTTTCGGTACGTGCCGGGCCGGCCTGCCAGAACATCTGGCGGATACGGTCGTCGGTGTCCGGGGTCATCATCATGCGCTGGGTGGCAATGGCCGCATCGCTGCTGATCAGGGCGAAAAAGGCATGGCCGATGCCCAACAGCTGGCCGCGCAGGGGCGCTTCGTTGTCGGTGACAAACAGTTCATCGGGCATCATTTCCACGCACTTGGCCTGGATTGCCTCGGTGAACAGGGTTTCCTTGTCACCGAAATGACTGTAGACCGTCAGTTTGGAAACACTGGCGCGGGCGGCAATTTCGTCCATGCTGACGCCGTTGAAACCCAGTTCGATGAACAAGGCCTTGGCCGCATCGAGGATGGCCGCGCGCTTGCCAAGATCCTTGGGGCGACCCGGACCGGAGCTGCGTGGCGCCGCTGTCGTGGGCGCGGAAGAGGGCTTTTTCGGGCACATCAGGCAATACTAGACCAGCTGGTTCGATATTTATACTATACCGATGCGTTTAGTAATGGCGGCGAAATCCCGCCATCTTCCTCCCTTGCGATCGCGACCTATATCTATGACCTCCCTGCGTTGGATTGGCTGTTGCCTGTTGTTGCCCCTGCTTGCCGCCTGCGGCAAACCCGAGACCGTACCCGTACACGCCGTACCTGTATTGGTGGAGCATCCGGCTGGCAATGGCGGGGTGGCCATTGGTGCCTATCCCGGCGAGGTACGCGCGCGTGAGGAAGCCGCGCTGTCCTTCCGCGTTGGCGGCAAGCTGCTGCGGCGCGAGGTGGACGCCGGCCAGCGGGTGAAAAAGGGCCAGTTGCTGGCCGAACTCGACGTGGCCGACTACAACCTGCAGGCACGCGCGGCGCAGGCACAGTTCGCTGCCGCCGAGGCGGATCTGGTGCGTGCCCGTGATGAGCACAAGCGCTACCAGGCGCTGGCGAGCCAGCAGCTGGTCAGCCAGTCGGCGCTGGACGCACAGACGGCGGCCTTGAAGGCGGCGCAAGGCCAGGCCGATGCGGCGCGGGCCAATCTGGATGTGGCCCGCAACCAGTCCGCGTATGCCCAGCTGCATGCGCCCGAGGACGGCATGATCGCCAGCCGCGAGGCCGAGGCCGGGCAGGTGGTCGCGGCCGGACAGACCATTTACACGATGGCCGCTGACGGTGCCCGCGAAGTCGCGATCGCGCTGCCGGAAAGCGTCATCCGCGATTTCAGCGTCGGCCAGGCCGTCGAAGTGGAGTTGTGGAACCAGCCGGGCAAGCACCTGGCCGGCAGCATCCGCGAGATCGCCGCCGCCGCCGATCCGCAGGCACGTACCTATGCCGCCCGCGTCAGCCTGGCGGCCGATGCGCTGAATTCGGTGGAACTGGGCCAGAGCGCGCGGGTCTTCATTGCCCACGGCAAGAACGGCGTGATGAGCGTGCCGCTGTCTGCGGTGCAGGCCGGCAAGCAGCCGCAGCAGGCCAGCGTCTGGGTGGTGAACCCGGCCGATGGCAAGTTGCAGGCGCGTGCGGTGACGTTGGGTGCCTATGGCCCGGAAACCGTACCGGTGCTGCAGGGTTTGAAAGCCGAGGACTGGGTGGTGGCCGCCGGTGGCCATCTGCTGCGCGAAGGCCAGCCGGTGACTGCGGTGGACAGGAGTAACAGGCCCATTGAACTTGGCGCACCGAAGAAGGCTGCGTCGGAGGGCTCGCGATGAGCCTGTCGAAATCTTGTATGTGCGACAGCTTCGCCCTTCCCTCTGCCGGGGAAGGGGACGGGATGGGGGCTGACGCACGCGGCAATGCCGAGCGGCGCTGGACCCGCGCTGAAAAGGGGACTGAGGCGTGAAACGCTTCAATCTCTCCGAATGGGCGCTCGGTAACCGCCCGCTGGTGCTGTTCATGATGATCGCCATGGCGATCATCGGTGCCTGGTCGTACAAACACCTGGGACAGTCCGAAGATCCGCCGTTCACCTTCAAGGCGATGGTGGTGCAGACCATGTGGCCCGGCGCCACCGCCGAGCAGGTGTCCAAGCAGGTCACCGAGCCGATTGAAAAGGCGTTGATGAACACCGGTGAGTTCGAGTTCATCCAGGCCTATTCGCGCCCGGGTGAGTCGCAGGTGATCTTCATGGCGCGCGACTCGATGCCGTCCAAGGATGTGCCCGAGCTGTTCTACCAGGTGCGCAAGAAGGTGGGCGACATCCAGTCGCAGCTGCCGGCCGAAGTGATCGGGCCATTCTTCAACGATGAATTCGGCGACACTTTCGGCAATATCTATGCGTTGACCGGCAAGGGCTTCGACTATGCGCTGATGCGCGACTACGCCGACCGCATCCAGCTGCAGCTGCAGCGGGTGGACGACGTGGGCAAGGTCGACCTGATCGGCCTGCAGGACGAGAAGGTTTGGATCCAGTTGTCCAACACCAAGCTGGCCACGCTGGGCGTGTCGATGCAGCAGGTGCAGCAGGCCTTGGCGCAACAGAACGCCATCGCCCCGGCCAGCTGGTTTGAAACCCCGACCGACCGCGTGCAGCTGCGCGTCAGCGGCCAGTTCACCTCGGTCGAAGACATCCGCAACTTCCCGATCCAGGCTGGCGAGCGCACGGTGCGGCTGGGCGATATCGCCGAGGTGAAGCGCGGCTTCGCCGATCCGGCCTCGGCCAAGATGCGCTTCATGGGCGAGGATGCCATCGGCATTGCCGTGGCGATGAAGAGCGGTGGCGACATCCTCAAGCTGGGCAAGACCCTGGACAGTGAGTTCGAGCAGCTGCAGAAGACGCTGCCAGCCGGTATGCAGCTGCGCAAGGTTTCCGACCAGCCGCATGCGGTGAAGGAATCGGTAGGCGAATTCGTCAAGGTGCTGACCGAGGCGGTGGTGATCGTGCTGCTGGTGAGCTTCTTCTCGCTGGGTTGGCGCACCGGTCTGGTGGTGGCGGTGTCGATCCCGCTGGTGCTGGCGATGACCTTCTTCGTCATGCATCAGTTCGACATCGGCCTGCACAAGATCTCGCTGGGCGCTTTGGTGCTGGCGCTGGGTCTGCTCGTGGATGACGCGATCATCGCGGTGGAAATGATGGCCACCAAGATGGAGCAGGGCTACGACCGCCTGCGTGCGGCCAGCTTTGCCTGGACATCCACCGCCTTCCCGATGCTGACCGGCACGCTGATCACCGCCGCCGGTTTCCTGCCGATTGCCACGGCGGCATCGAGTACCGGTGAATACACGCGTTCGCTGTTCCAGGTGGTGACCATCGCGCTGGTGGTGTCATGGATTGCCGCGGTGCTGTTCATTCCCTACCTCGGCGACAAGATGCTGCCGGACCTGCACAACCCGCAGCCGCCCAAGCCGGGCAGTATTGCCGGGCGCTGGCATGCGCTGCGTCTGCGCTGGGCTGATCGCAACCCGGCGCTGGCCAACGTGATCAAGCCCAAGGAACTGGCGCACGACCATGACCCGTACAAGAGCGCGTTCTACCAGCGCTTCCGTGGCTTCCTGGATGCCTGCCTGCGCCGCCGCTGGCTGGTGATCTTGGCCACTGCCGGCTTGTTCGTGTTCTCGCTGGTGATCTTCCGCTTCGTGCCGCAGCAGTTCTTCCCGGATTCCACCCGGCCCGAGCTGATGGTGGATATCGAACTGGCCGAAGGCGCGTCGTTGACCGCCACCCAGGCGCAGGCGCAGAAGTTCGAGGCGCTGATCAAGGGCCACAAGGGCGTGGCCAACTTCGTCGGCTACGTCGGCAATGGTTCGCCGCGCTTCTACCTGCCGTTGGACCAGCAGCTGCCAGCAACCAACTTCGCCCAGTACGTGGTGCTGGCCGAAGACACCAAGGCACGCGAGGAGCTGCGTGATTGGATGTTGAAGGAAGTGGTGCCCAAGTTCGGTGACGTGCAGCTGCGCGTGACGCGCCTGGAGAACGGCCCGCCTGTGGGTTACCCGGTGCAGTTCCGCGTCTCCGGCGAGCATATCGAGCGGGTGCAGGCCATTGCCGCGCAGGTCGCCGACAAGGTGCGGCAGAACCCGCATACCACCAACGTCAACCTCAACTGGAGCGAGCCGAGCAAGGTGGTACGGCTGGTGGTGGACCAGGACCGGGCCCGCGTCTTGGGTGTGAGCAGTGCGCAGATCGCACAGTTCCTGACCAGTGCGCTGTCGGGCATGAGCGTGAGCACCTACCGCGAAGGCAACCGCCAGATCGGCATGCTGCTGCGCGGGCCGGACGATGAGCGCGCGCGCCTGGACATGCTGGGCAGCCTGGCCATCCCCACCGCCAGCGGCAAGGCGGTGTCCTTGTCGCAGGTGGCCAAGCTGGAGTACGCCTTCGAGGACGGCATCATCTGGCACCGCGACCGTCTGCCCACGGTCACGGTGCGTGCCGATATCGGCGACAGCATGCTGCCGGTAGGCGTGGTCGAGCAGATCCTGCCAACCCTGGACGAGATCCGTGACGCCCTGCCCAGCGGCTATCTGCTGGAAACCGGTGGCACGGTGGAGGATTCGGCGCGTGGCCAGAACTCGATCAAGGCCGGCATGCCGCTGTTCCTGGTGGTGGTGGCGACGCTGCTGATGGTGCAGCTGCGCAGCTTCTCGCGGGCGGCGATGGTGTTCATCACCGCGCCGCTGGGCATCATTGGTGCCACCTGGTTCCTGCTGTTGTTCCAGGCCCCGTTCGGTTTCGTGGCGATGCTGGGCACGATTGCGCTGGCCGGCATGATCATGCGCAACTCGGTGATCCTGATCGACCAGATCCAGCAGGACATCGATGCCGGCCACGACCGCTGGCACGCCATCATCGATGCCACCGTGCGCCGCTTCCGCCCGATCGTGCTGACCGCACTGGCGGCGGTACTGGCGATGATCCCGCTGTCGCGCAGCGCCTTCTATGGCTCGATGGCGATCTCGATCATGGGCGGGCTGATCGTCGGCACGGTGTTGACCCTGGTATTCCTGCCGGCCCTGTATGCGGCCTGGTTCCGGGTGCGCCCGGATGAGGCCACGCACTGAGTTGGGCAACCGCTGACGCTGGCCGAGTGATCGGCCAGCGTAAGAAATGGCGATGGATTTCACGGTTGGGATGGTAGATTGGCGCCGTCGGCGGGGGAGCCGGCGCGACCTGCGGAGGCGGGTTTGTCCAGACGCCAGAGGTTTTTCGACGTCATGCCTGCAATGCCCGCCGGCCACAAACGGTGGGTGGCGCTGCTGTGGGCGTTGCTCGCATGCGCCCTGCTATGGGTCAGCGGCGCGCCGCTGGCGTTGGCGGCACGGCATACCGTGGCAGGCTGGGGTATGGAGCAGGGGCTGCCGCACAATCTGGTGCAGTCGGTGGCGCAGGGCAGTGACGGCTTCATCTGGCTGGGCACCTGGGAGGGTGTGGTCCGCTTCAACGGCCGCAGCTTCACTGTGTTCGACCGCCAGAACACCCCGGGGGTCGAGCTGTCGGGTGTGTCGAAAATCGTGCCCGAGGCCGATGGCGCAGTGCTGTTCGGCACGATTTCCGATGGCGTCTATCGTTATCACCGTGGTCGCTGGGAGGCACTGGGTGGTGCCGATGCACGGCACCTGTCGGTCAGCGCCTTGCTGCGCGATCGCTCCGGCGGCTTGTGGATAGGCGCAAAAGAAAAACTATTGAGATTGCTGCCCTCCGGTCAGCTGCTGGATGCCGGCAGTGCGCTTGGCCTGCCGGAAGTGCCCATCACCGCATTGCGTAGCGGTGCGGACGACACGCTGCTGGTGGCCACCGAGAAGGGCGTGTACGAGCTGCGGCTGGGGCGGCTGAGCGCATGGAACGACACCGCCGGCTGGGTAGTGCGCGACCTGCTCGATGACGGCCATGGCGGCTGGGTGGTTGCGGCCGACGATGGTGTCCATTGGTTGCGCGGCAACGGCCAGCGCCAACATCTATTGCCGGGCGAGCGGGTGGACGCCTTACGCCTGGACAGCAGCGGCGCACTTTGGCTGAGCCTGTCAGCCGGGCGGCTGGTGCATTGGAATGCAGGCACCATCGAACGGATCGCGGTCCCGGGGCAGGTCAGCCCGGCCCTGATGATCGATCAGGAAGGCCTGGTCTGGGCGGGCAGTACCGATGGTCTGTTCCGTATCGATGAAGGCGCCGCGCGCGGGCTGACCAGCGAGGACGGCCTGGGCTCGGATTATGTGCGCGCGCTGATCCAGTCGGCCAATGGTGATGTCTGGATCGGCCACTCCGAAGGACTGGACCGGATGCGCGGTGATGCCATCAGCCACGTGCGCTTGCTGCCCGGCAACGGTCGTGACGCGTCGGTGCTGGCGCTGGCCATGCGCGATGGCAACGTGTGGGCAGGCACTTACAACCAGGGCGTGTTTCGACTGGATGGCAGCGGCCGTGTCATGCAGCAGATCCGCTTGCCCGGTACGGTGCAGCCGCTGGTGCGCAGCCTGCTCAGTGAAGGTGATGGCAGTCTGTGGATAGGCAGCTCGGAAGGCCTGTTCCATTACCAGCAGGGGCAGCTGCGCCATTACGGCCTGGACGAAGGCCTGCCGGGCCTGGCGGTGCACGCCTTGTACCGCGACCCGGCCGGCGTGCTGTGGATTGGCACCAATGACGGTGTGGCCAGCCTGAACCCTGATGGCAAGCTGCAGGGATGGTCGGCCGATCTGGATTTCCCGGCACGCTATGTTTTCGATTTCCTCGGCGACGACAACGGCGACCTGTGGATGGCCACCGACCATGGCCTGCTGCGCAAGCGCGGGCTGGACATCACCGTGTTCGACCATCGCAACGGTCTGCCACGGGACAAGATATTCCGCGTGATCGATGACGGTGACGGTCATCTTTGGCTGCCCAGCAACCAGGGCGTGTTCCGGCTGGACAGGCAGGACCTGATTGCCGTGGCCGCAGGCGCGCGCACCCATCTTGCAGTGCAGGTGCTGGACCATACCGACGGCATGCCCAGCAGCCAAGGCAATGGCGCCTCGTCGCCGGCAGGCTGGCTCACCCACAAGGGGGAACTGCTGTTTCCCACCGGCGGTGGCTTGGCGGTGATCGACCCGCAGCGGGTGGATGGCAATACCCGCTTCCGCAAGTTTCCGGTCGTCATTGAAAGCGTGGTGGTCGATGGTGATCCACAGCCATTGCGCAGCGGCTATGGGCTGCCGGCCGGGGTGGAACGTATTGCCGTGGCCTATAGCGGGCTGGGTTTCCGCGCACCGGACAAGATGCGTTATCGCTATCGAATGGAAGGCTTTGACACCGCTTGGGTGGATGCGGGCAGCCGCATCGAAGCTGTCTACACCAATCTGCCGCCAGGACAGTACCGGCTGCGGATCCAGGCGATGTCGTTGCCGTTGGATTGGGAAAATACCAGCCGTGGTGGCGAGGCGGTGCTGAACCTGGACATCGCCGCACCGCTTTGGCAGCGGCCTTGGGTGCGCTGGTTGAGTGGGCTGGCATTGCTGGCCTTGTTGCTGCTGTTGCTGGGCTGGCGCACCACCAGCTACCGGCTGCGGCAGAAGCGGCTGAACAATGAAATCGCTGCGCGCACGCAGGAACTGAGCGAAAAGAACCGCGCGCTGGAACAGGCCGATTTCGAACGCGCCAGCCTGTTGCAGCGGCTGGAACACCAGGCCATGCACGACGCGCTGACCGGCTTGCCCAACCGCCGTGCCGGCGATGCCTGTCTACAGAATGCCTTGTCGCAGGCAGCGGCCAACGGCGCGCCGCTGAGCGTCGCGTTGATCGACGTTGATCACTTCAAGCAGATCAACGACCGCTTCGGCCACGATGCCGGCGACCAGGTGTTGCGCGATATCGCCAGTCTGCTGCAGTTGCGGCTGGACAAGGGCCAGTTTGTGGCCCGCCATGGTGGTGAGGAGTTCCTGGTGGTGATGCCGGGCCTGTCATTGCAGGACGCGGTGACGGTGCTGCAGGAACTGCGCATGCGGCTGGCACGGCTGCGCTTTGAAGAAGTGGATGCGGAAGTCAGCGTGACCGTCAGCATCGGTGTTGCCGCGCTGGGGCCAGGGCAGAACACCGGGCGTACGCTGTTGGCAGCGGCGGACCGGCAGCTGTATCGCGCCAAGCGCGAAGGACGCAACCGGGTGCTGTCGTGATGCTGCTGCAGCGGTGCCGGTAGGCAGCGCTGCAACAGCAAGTGCAGGCGCGGCAGGACTCAGTACAGGCCCTGCGCAAGCATTGCGTCGGCAACCTTGACGAAGCCGGCGATGTTGGCGCCATCGACATAATTGACGCTGCCATCGGCACGCACGCCGTGATGCACGCAGTTGGCGTGGATCTCTTTCATGATCACGTGCAGGCGTTCATCGACATCGGCGTGGCGCCAGGACAGGCGCAAGGCGTTCTGGCTCATCTCCAACCCTGATGTGGCCACGCCACCGGCGTTGCTGGCCTTGCCCGGTGCATACAGCGTGCCGGCCTGCAGGAAGACATCCACCGCTTCCAGCGTGGACGGCATGTTCGCGCCTTCGGCCACGCACAGCACGCCGTTGTGCACCAGGGTACGTGCGTCGTTTTCGTCCAGTTCGTTCTGGGTGGCGCAGGGCAGGGCGATGTCGGCCGGGATGTGCCAGGGCCGGCGGTCGGCAAGGAACTCGAAGCGGGCATCGTCGGCCAGCTCGGACAGGCGGCCGCGCTGCTCGTTCTTCAGCACCATCACTTCCTGCAGGCCCTGCTCGTCAAAACCATCGCGTGCATACAGGGTGCCGCCGGAGTCGGAGAAGGTCAGCACCTTGGCGCCGAGTTCGCTGGCCTTGATTGCCGCGTACTGGGCCACGTTGCCCGAGCCCGAAATCAGTACCTTGGCACCCTGGGTCTGGCGCTTGGCATGGTGCAGCATCTGCTCGACGAAGTAGACCGTGCCGAAGCCGGTGGCCTCCGGGCGCATCAGGCTGCCGCCGTAGGCCAGGCCCTTGCCGGTGAACACACAGGCTGCATCGTTGCTGAGCTTTTTCATCATGCCGGCCATGAAGCCGACTTCGCGCGCACCCACGCCGATATCACCGGCCGGCACGTCGGTATCCGGGCCCAGATGGCGGTACAGCTCCAGCATCAGCGCCTGGCAGAAGCGCATCACCTCGCCATCGCTCTTGCCCTTGGGGTCGAAGTCCGAGCCGCCCTTGCCACCGCCCATCGGCAGCGTGGTCAGCGCGTTCTTGAAGGTCTGCTCGAAGGCCAGGAATTTCAGGATGGACAGGTTCACCGAGGGGTGGAAACGCATGCCGCCCTTGAACGGACCAATCGCCGAGCTGTGCTGCACGCGCCAGGCGCGGTTGACGTGGGTTTGCCCCTTGTCATCTGCCCAGGCAACGCGGAACTGGATGACCCGCTCCGGCTCGACCAGACGCTCCAGCAACCCGTATTGCGTGTATTTCGGGTTCCGCTGCAGGAACGGCCACAGACTGTGGGCCACTTCCTTCACTGCCTGCAGGAACTCGGATTGGTTGGGGTCGCGCTTGGCCACATGGGCCAGGAAGTCGTCGGGGGTACGGTAGTTCAAGGTCATTCCTTTGTTGTTGCGGGACCTGAAGCAACAGGTCCAATGAAGAAACGGCGTGGTATCCACCTGCGGGAATGGCCCGCAAAAAACTGGCCCGCAAGAAAAAGACGCGGCCAAGGGCCGCGTCGCGTTGCTTCAGTGCAGCTGCGCAAGCACGGCCTGGCCGGCTTGCTGGGTGCTGAGCGCCTGGCCTTGCGCGGCCAGGTCAGCGGTGAACTGACCGGCATCAAGTGCGGCGCTTACCGCCTGCTCGATGGCGGCCGCTTCGTCCTCCAGCCCCAGCGAGTGACGCAGCAACATGGCCGCGCTCAGGATGGTGGCGTAGGGATTAGCGATACCCTTGCCGGCGATGTCCGGCGCCGACCCGTGGATGGGCTCATAGATGCCGACCTTGCCCTGTTCGCCCAGCGAGGCCGAGGGCAGCAGGCCCAGCGAGCCGGCCAGCATCGAGGCTTCGTCGGTGAGGATGTCGCCGAACATGTTCTCGGTGACGATCACATCGTAGACGCGCGGCTTGGCGATCAGGTGCATGGCCATCGAATCGACCAGCTGGTGTTCCAGCTCGACGTCCGGGAATTCTTCGCGGCCGATGCGGGTGGCGATGTCACGCCACAGGCGCGAGGTTTCCAGCACATTGGCCTTGTCCACCGAGGTCAGTTTGCCGCGCCGGGCCTGGGCCAGGCGGAAGGCGCTGCGCAGCACACGTTCGATCTCGACCGTGGTGTAGCGGCACAGGTCGCTGGCGCTGTCGGCGTCGCGGGTCTTGTCGCCGAAGTAGATGCCGCCGGTCAGCTCGCGCACGACCACGAAGTCGACGTCCTTGAGCAGCTCCGGCTTGATCGGCGAGGCATTGAGCGCCGCCGGGTGGGTGCGCACCGGGCGCAGATTGGCGAACAGGCCCAGCGCCTTGCGGATGGCCAGCAGGCCTTGTTCCGGACGCACCTTGGCATTCGGGTCGGACCACTTCGGGCCACCCACGGCGCCCAGCAGGACCGCATCGGCCTTGCTGCAGGCGTCCAGCGTGGCAGCCGGCAGCGGCTCGCCGTGCTTGTCGATGGCGATGCCGCCGATGTCGTATTCGCTGAAGCTGAAACTGTGGCCGAAGCGGGTGGCGATGGCATTGAGCACGTCAACGGCAACGGTGGTGATTTCAGGACCGATGCCGTCACCCGGCAGTACGACGATGTTGGCTTGCATGTAAGGGTTCCGGTTGCTGTTTTTGTTTTTAAAGCCCCTCTCCCTGCGGGAGAGGGGTTGGGGAGAGGGTAGGGAGCATCGCGCAGTGCTTGGCCATGCGAGGCTTCGCCCTAACCCTCATCCGCCCCTGCGGGGCACCTTCTCCCGAAGGGAGAAGGAAAGCACTAGGCTGCCTGCGCAGCCTCATACCGCTCGATCTCATCCGCACGCCCCAACAACCAACCCAGCTGGTCCACACCTTCCAACAGACAGGTCTGCGAGAAGCCATCCAGCGGGAAGCTATAGGTCTTGCCGCTGGAAGTACGCAGCTCGCGCGCCGCCACATCCACGGTCAGTTCGTCGTCCGGGTTCTGCATCAGTTCCTGCACGTCGGCTTCGTCCAGCACGATCGGCAGCAGGCCGTTCTTCAGCGAATTGCCACGGAAGATGTCGGCGATCTCGCTGCTGACAATCGCCTGCAGGCCCAGGTCGGTCAATGCCCACGGCGCATGCTCGCGCGAAGAACCACAACCGAAGTTGCGCCCGGCCAGCAGGATGGCGCGGCCCTGGTTATGCGGCTGGTTGAAGGCGAACTCGGCGTTCGGCGTGCCATCGGCCTGCCAGCGCCAGTCATTGAATGCGTTCTTGCCCAGGCCGGCACGCTCGGTGGTGGACAGGAAGCGCGCCGGGATGATCTGGTCGGTGTCGATATTGGTCTGGCGCAGCACCACGCTGCGCGAAACGATGCGGGTCAGTGCGGCCATCAGTACAGCTCCAGTACGTAGCCCTTCTCCCACCGGGAGAAGGTGGCGCGCAGCGCCGGATGAGGGTGGGCTTGTGCAACGGCCATCACGCCACCTCCTTGGCAAACAGATCGCGGGTATCGGCAACGCGGCCATTGACCGCAGCCCAGGCTGCGCTCATCGGCGAGGCCAGCAAGGTGCGCGAGCCCGGGCCCTGGCGGCCTTCGAAATTGCGGTTGCTGGTGCTCACGGCCAGCTGGCCGGGGGCAACCAGATCGCCATTCATGGCGATGCACATCGAGCAGCCAGGCTCGCGCCATTCGGCACCGGCGGCACGCACGATGTCGTGGATGCCTTCGGCCTCGGCATCGCGCTTGACGATCTCCGAACCCGGCACCACCAGCATGCGCACGCCATCGGCAACGCGGCGACCGCGCAGCACCTGCGCCACTTCGCGCATGTCGCTGAGGCGGCCATTGGTGCAGGAACCGACGAACACCACGTCCACCGGCGTACCGATCAGGGCGTGGCCGGCTTCGAGCTTCATGTAGTCCAGGCCTTTCTGCGCGGCGGCATCGTTGGCGGCCGGGATCGGCGCGTCAACCGCAATCGCGGTGCCCGGGTGCGTGCCCCAGGTCAGGGTCGGGCGGATGTCGGCGGCATCGATATTCACTTCGACATCGAAGCGTGCGCCGTCGTCGCTGGCCAACGAGGACCAGTACGCAACGGCCTTGTCGAAGTCGGCGCCCTTGGGGCCGCGCGGGGTCTTGGCGACCCAGTCGAAGGTGACCTGGTCCGGTGCGACCATGCCGGCGCGGGCACCGGCTTCGATCGACATGTTGCACAGGGTCATGCGCTGTTCCATGTCCATCGCACGGATCGCCGAGCCACGGAACTCCAGCACATGGCCGGTGCCGCCGTTGACGCCGATCACGCCGATGATGTGCAGCACCACGTCCTTGGCGCCGACACCCGGGGCCAGCTTGCCGTCCACAGTGATCGCCATCGTTTTGGCTTTGCGCTGCAGCAGGCACTGCGTGGCCAGTACGTGGCCGACTTCGCTGGTGCCGATACCGAAGGCCAGCGAGCCGAAGGCACCGTGGGTGGAAGTGTGGCTGTCACCACAGACGATGGTCATGCCCGGCTGGGTGAAGCCCTGCTCCGGTGCGATGACGTGGACGATGCCGCGGCTGGCCGAGGCCATGTCGAACAGCTCGATGCCGTATTCGGCGCAGTTCCGGGCCAGGGTTTCGACCTGCGCTTCGGAGGCCTTGCTGGCATAGGGCAGCTTGCCATCGGGGCCGGCCGGCAAGGTCGGCGTGGAGTGGTCCATCGTCGCCTTGGTGCGGTCGGTGCGGCGCGGCTTCAGGCCACGCGCACGCAGTTCGGTGAAGGCCTGCGGCGAGGTCACTTCGTGGATCAAGTGCAGGTCGACATACAGCACGGCCGGTGCGTTGTCGGACTCGGGGACCACGACGTGCGCGTCCCACAGCTTGTCATACAGGGTTTTGGGTGCGGAGCTCATCAGTACGTTCCGTTGCCTATGTTCTGCCGTCGCGCTCAGGCGCTGACGGCTTCCTCGGTCTTGCTGCCTTCACGCTGGCGCAGCAGGCGGTTGGTGACATCCAGCCAGGCCAGCGCGCTGGCCTCGATGATGTCGCGGCTGGTGCCGGTGCCTTCGAGGATCTCGCCTTCGTGGCGCACGCTCAGGTTGGCTTCGCCACGTGCATCGGCGCCGATGCCGACACTGTGCACGTGGTAGCTGTCCAGGCTCAGCTGGATGCCGGTGGCCGCCGACAGCGCCGAGAACAATGCATCGACCGGGCCATCGCCCTGCGCGGTTTCGGCCACGCGGTTGCCTTCCGGATCGGACAGCTCAACCAGTGCGTTGGCGCGGCTGCCAACATCGCTGATGGTCATCGAGGCCAGGCGGTAGCCGTCGCTGCTGGAGGTGCCCTGCATCAGGGTCTGCAGGTCGGCGTCGGTGACCACGCGCTGCTGCTCGCACAGCGCCTTGAACTGTTCGAAGATCAGCTTCAGTTCTTCTTCTTCCAGCCAGAAGCCCAGCGCACGCAGGCGTGCTTCGACCGCTGCGCGACCGCTGTGGCGGCCCAGCACCATCTGCGAGGATTCCCAACCCACGTCTTCCGGACGCATGATTTCGTAGGTGTTGCGGTTGCGCAGCATGCCGTGCTGGTGGATGCCCGACTCATGCGCGAAGGCATTGGCACCGACGATGGCCTTGTTGCGCTGGACCGGCATGCCGACCAAGCGCGACAGCAGCTGCGAGGTTGGCACGATGCGCTGGGTGTCGAAGCCGGTGTCGAAGTTGTAGAAGGCATTGCGCACCTTCAGCACCATCGCGACTTCTTCCAGCGCGCAGTTGCCGGCGCGCTCGCCGATGCCATTGATCGAGCCTTCCACCTGGCGTGCGCCGCCTTCGATGGCGGCCAGCGAGTTGGCCACGGCCAAGCCCAGGTCGTTGTGGCAGTGGGTGCTGAAGATCACCTTGTCGGCACCGGCGGCATTGCCGATCACGTGCTGGAACATGGCGCGGATTTCTTCCGGCGTGGTGAAGCCGACGGTATCGGGCAGGTTGATGGTGCGTGCGCCGGCGGCAATGGCCACCTGGGTGACTTCGGTCAGGAAGTCCAGTTCGGTGCGGGTGGCGTCTTCGGCGGAGAACTCGATGTCATCCAGATAGCCACGCGCCATGCTCACATGCTTGTGCACCGATTCCAGCACCTGCTCCTTGCTGATGCGCAGCTTGTGCTCGCGGTGCAGCGGACTGGTGGACAGGAACAGATGCAGGCGCGGGCGCGCAGCGGCTTCCAGTGCCTTGACCGAGGTTTCGATATCGCCGGCCAGGCAGCGCGACAGCACTGCCAGGACCGGCTGGCGTACCTCGCGGCCGATCAAGGCCATCGCTTCGCGGTCGGACTGCGAACTTGCGGGGAAACCGGTTTCGATCACGTCCACGCCCAGTTCCGCCAGCGCCCTTGCCATCACCAGCTTCTGCGGTGGGGTCATGCTGCAGCCGGGTGATTGCTCACCGTCACGCAGGGTCGTGTCGAAGATGGTAATTCGCGGGGTGTTGTTGGTTGGAGTATTCACCAGAGGGTCTCCTCGACTGCGGCGGTAACGGAAATTTGGGGGGATTCGGATTTGGTATTGCGCTGTGTCGATGCAACGACACGGCTTCTAAGTCGTTCGGCGTTACGCCGTCGAGGTTTGCGTGGCGGGCTGGGGCGGACTTCAGACAACAAGGTCGACAATACCGTGGCATCGATGTTGCCGCCGGACACCACTGCGCATTTACGCTTGCCGGAAACACGGCGACCGGCAGCCAATGCCAGTGCGCCGGCACCTTCGGCGATGACGTGTTCTTCCAGTGCCAGCCGCACCAGGGTTTCGCGCAGTTCGGCCTCACGCACGATGACCACATCGTCCAGCAGGCTGGCGCACAGGCGGCGGGTGATGAAGCCGGGGATTTTCACCTTGACGCCATCGGCCAGCGTCGGCACCGGGTCGATCTCGCGCACGTCGCCCTTGATCGCACGCGCCATCGAGTCGACGCCTTCAACCTGCGCGCCGATGATGCGCACGCCCTGCGACTTCAACGCCAAGGCGACGCCGGAGGCCAGGCCGCCGCCACCGATCGGCACGATCACCACGTCCGGTGCATGCGGTGCCAGTTCGATGCCCAGCGTGCCCTGGCCGGCGATCACATCGGGATCGTCGAAGGCGGACAGGAAGCGGTAGCCGTTCTGCTCGGCCAGTTCGCGGGCGAAGGCAAAGGCTTCGTCATAGCTGTTGCCGTGCTGGCGCACGGTGGCGCCCCAATGCTGCACGCCGGCAATCTTGGTGGCCGGTGCGCCGTGCGGCATCACCGTGATGGCCTGCACGCCCAGCCGATGCGAAGCCCAGGCCACGCCCTGTGCATGGTTGCCGGCCGAGGCGCAGATCACCGGGCGCTCGTCACCACGCTCCAGCGCGGCCAACAACGCGTTCAGGGCGCCACGCACCTTGTAGGAACCGGTGCGCTGCAGGTTTTCCAACTTCAGCCAGGTGCCGAAACGCTCGGCGTAATGCAGCGGGGTAGGCGGCAGGAAACGGCGCAGGCGGGCCTGCGCGGCCAACACGTCGGCAACGCTGACGTTCAGGACGTCAGCGGGTGTTGCAACTGCGACGGGGCGGCCACGATCAGGCATGTACGTGGCCGTCACCGCAAACCTGCGAGCGCCCTGTCGGTTGCCCGCGTTGAAGAAGACCCCTCCGTTGCTTGCGGCGGCGTACTACCGGTACGCCACTTACATCGCTGTTCATACGCTGGCACCTGCTACCGGTACCACGCGCACCGAATCGCAGTCATAGATTTTCTGCAATTGATGGCACAGCGTTTCCAGTGGGCGCGTGCCATCGATGTCGATCTGCACGTGCCAGCGGCCGGCATCGTCGGCCTTGCGGGTGCCGGCGATGTTGCTGGCGGAAAAACCGCGACGCTCGACCATGCCGAGCACGCGCACCAGCGCGCCTTCGGCAGGCTTCAGCACCAGGTCAAGCCGGTATTGCATTGGAACTCTCCTGCGTTGCCTTGGCATGGGCCGGGTTGCTGTCCAGCATGGTGCTGTTGGCGTTGTTGGGTGGCACCAGCGGCCAGACGTTGGCGCGTGCGTCGATGGCCACGTGCAGCAGCATCGGGCCGGGCGCGTCGAACAGTTCGGCCAGGCCGTCCTCGACCTCGGCGCGGTCGACGATGCGCTTGGCCTTGATGCCGAACACCTGGGCCAGGGCGACGAAGTCCGGGTTGTCGGACAGATCGATCTCGCTGTAACGCTCTGCGTGGAACAGCTCCTGCCACTGGCGCACCATGCCCAGCGAGGAGTTGTCCAGCAGCACGATCTTGATCGGCAGCTTGCAGCGGGCGATGGTCACCAGCTCCTGCACGTTCATCATGAAGCTGCCATCGCCGGAAACCAGCACCACGGTGCGGTCGGGGCAGGCGAACTGCGCGCCCATCGCCGCCGGCAGGCCGAAGCCCATCGTGCCCAACGCACCAGAAGTGAGGTGGTTGCGCGGGTGGTTGAAGCGGCAATGCTGCGCCACCCACATCTGGTGCTGGCCGACATCGCAGGCGATGACGGTGTCGGGCGGTGCCACTTCGCTCAGCCGCTTCAGCAGGCGCGGCGCGTAGATCTGCTCGCCGGGAGCGTCATAGCGGGCGGTGAACTTTTCGCGGTTGGCCGCGCAGCGGGCGCGCCAGGCATTGCAGTTGGCTCGCTCGCCGATCAATGCCTGCAGGCCGTCGCGCACATTGCCCGGCAACGAGATGTCGGCACCACGCAGCTTGGAGATTTCATAGATATCCGCATCCAGGTGGATGACGCGGGCAAACGGCGCGAACTCGGTCAGCTTGCCGGTGGCACGGTCATCAAAACGTGCGCCGACCACGATCAGCAGGTCCGACTCCTGCACCGCCATGTTGGCGGCGCGGGTGCCGTGCATGCCCAGCATGCCCAGGTATTGCGGATGGTTGGCGGGCAGGGCACCCAGCCCGCGCAGGGTCAGCACGGTGGGGATGCCGGTGGCTTCGACGAACTGGCGGAACTCGCCTACCGCATCGGCCAGAGCGATACCGCCGCCGCCATAGATCACCGGCTTCTCGGCCTGGGCGATGGCTGCCAGAGCCTCGGCCAACGCCGCGGCCGCCGGTGCCGGAATCGGATCGACCGAGGCCGGCACGTGATCGGGCAGATGTGCGGCATTGGCCAACTGCACATCCTTGGGCAGGTCGATCAGCACCGGACCGGGCCGCCCTTCGCGGGCGACACGGAAGGCTTCGGCAACCACGTGGGGCAGGTCATCGACGCTGCGCACCAGCCAGCTGTGCTTGACGATCGGCAAGGTCATGCCGAACACATCCAGTTCCTGGAAGGCATCGGTACCCAGCAACGGGGTACCGACCTGGCCGGTCAGGCACACCATCGGTACCGAGTCGAGCATGGCATCGGCGATGCCGGTGACCAGGTTGGACGCACCCGGGCCGGAAGTGGCCACGCATACGCCTACCTTGCCGCTGGCGCGGGCGTACCCGTTGGCGGCCAGCGCCGCGCCCTGCTCGTGACGTACCAGGATGTGCTTGAGGCTGGAGTCCACCAATGCGTCATAGAACGGCATGATGGTGCCGCCCGGGTAACCGAACAGCGTTTGCACGCCTTCGGCTTCCAGGGCCTGCGTCAGCCAGCGTGCGCCGTTACGGGGCGCACCGGGGGTGGAAGTGTTCATGCAGCGACCTTTGCCAGTTGCGGGTGGGGGACCGCGGATTACGCAGTCTGACCTTGCAGCCAAACCATCTTGGCGCGCAGTTCCTTGCCAACCTTTTCGATCGGGTGCTCCATGTCGGCCTGCTGGAACTTCTTGTAGTTCGGCAGGCCGGCGTCGTACTCGGCTTCCCAGTTCTTGGTGAAGGTGCCGTTCTGGATGTCGGTCAGCACGTCCTTCATGCGTGCCTTCACCGATGCATCGATGACGCGCGGGCCGCTGACGAAGTCGCCGTACTGCGCGGTCTCGGAGATGAATTCCAGCATGCGGGTGATGCCGCCTTCGTAGAACAGGTCCACGATCAGCTTCAGTTCGTGCAGCACTTCGTAGTAGGCGATTTCCGGCTGGTAGCCGGCTTCCACCAGCGTTTCAAAGCCGGCCTGCACCAGCGAGGAAGCGCCGCCGCACAGCACGGCCTGCTCGCCGAACAGATCGGTTTCGGTTTCTTCCTTGAAGGTGGTCTTGATGATGTTGGCGCGTGCGCCGCCCAGGCCAGCGGCATAAGCCAGGGCGTACTGCTCGGCATTGCCGCTCTTGTCCTGGTAGACCGCGTAGATGCACGGCACGCCGCGGCCGATTTCATATTCGCGGCGGACCAGCGCGCCCGGGCCCTTCGGCGCGACCAGCACCACGTCCAGGTCGGCGCGCGGTTCGATCATGCCGAAATGCACGTTCAGGCCGTGCGCGAACAACAGGCAGGCACCCTGCTTCATGTTCGGTGCCAGCACCTCGTTGTACAGCTTCTTCTGCACCATGTCCGGGGTCAGTACGGCGACCAGGTCGGCGTCCTTGACCGCTTCGGCCGGGGTCTTGACGGTGAAGCCATCGGCCTGGGCCTTGACCTCGGTGGGGCCACCAGCGCGCAGGCCGACGATCACGTCGAAGCCGGATTCACGCAGGTTCATGGCATGGGCGCGGCCCTGGCTGCCGTAACCGACGACGGCGATTTTGATCTGGGGCAGTTCGTTGGTGCTCATGGTGCTTGGTTTCCTTGCGATGAAGAGAGACATGCAGAAAAAGAAACGGCCGTTGCGTCAGGACGCAGCGGCCGGGGCGGGCAGGGCAGACACCATGCAGGTCGCAGCGCTGCAAGTGGCAGCGTTGGCGGTGTGTTTGTTCAAGGTGTCTGGGGTCGAATACATGGTTTCAGATGAAATAGAAGCTGGAAACGAAAAACCCCGCGCCGGGGCCGGTGCGGGGTCTTTGTTCGAATCTGGCATTTTCTGCTACGCGCCAGCTCGCCCCGCCCCTGTAGGTTCGGTAATAAGTACGAGTACAAGCAGCGACGCCGCGGCGCGAGCCGGGGTCGAAGACAAGTTGGCGGTGGTGTTGTGGCGTTGCAGCATTAGTCGAGATAACCACCGCCGCCACGCGCTGTCAACGCTTGCAGGTGTGATTGTCTTGAACCACCGCGTAAACCCCGCCGTAGGGGCATGGTTGCGGCTGAAACCTCCACTGACGCCTGCGCGCAGTGTGCGGATTGCGCGGATTTGAACCATTAATAGGCACTTGAGTGAAGCGGGTGAAAGTTTTTCCCACGCCGATGATTGGATTGCGCCGCTTTTGCCGGTTTAACAAGTAAGGGCCTCTTTCTGCCGGCCCAGCCGGGGGAAACCATGACGCAATTAGTAGAGCAGGATGCCGCCTGCGCGGGCACCAACCGGTGTGGCGGGCACAGTGGCGCACCGATTACTGGCCTGGTGCAGCTGATGGGCCAGATCGATGGCTTGCCCGCGCCGCTGATCTATCGCAAGGGCTGGGCCCTGCTGGGCTATCTGGCGATGGAGTCCAATCGCATGCATTCGCGGGCGGCGCTGGCGGCACTGCTGTGGCCGACCCTGGGTGAGACCAGTGCGCTGACCAACCTGCGGCAGGTGCTGAGCAACCTCAATCGCTTCTGCTGCATGGCACTGGGCGCCGATATTCTGCGCATCGAGCGCTCGGCGGTGGGCCTGATGCGCGGCAGTGAGCCCATGTTCGATATCGACCTGCTGCATCTGGCGCCCTGCCAGTCGGTCTACCTGCTGGCCGAGCAACGGATATTCATGGACGGCATGGAGGACATTGCCGACTCCAATTTCCAATCCTGGCTGGAAGCCACAAGGCAGATGCTGGAGGCCCAGCTGATGGGCGCGGCCGAGCGCTGCTGCGATGAGATGCTGGAAACCTCGCGCTGGGAGCCGGCGATACAGCTGGCGCGCGCACTGAGCCAGCGCGATCCGTGGAATGAAGCGCATGCGCGACGGGTGATGCGCGCCCATGCCGGCGGCGGCATGCGCACGGCGGCGCTGAAGGTCTACCAGCGCTTCGAGTCGCTGCTGCGCAGCGAGCTGGGCCTGGACCCGGGCACGGAGACGCGGCAGCTGTTGGAGCAGATTGGTGGCCGGGCGACAAGCCCGCTCGCGGCGGCAAGCCTGGCGGCCGCGTGATGGGCTGAAGCGGTTCGCAACGCGACAGAAACAACGATGGCGGCCCGAGGGTCGCCATTGTTGTTTCTGCCGGCGGCATGATCGCAGCTTGCTGCGGGCAGAGGGCATGCAGCCGTGATCGCCGCTATCGTTGATCAAGGCTGCATGCCGCGACCGTCGGCCTGCACGGCGCGTACATACAGATCCTGGGAAAGCTCGCTGGAAAGGTGGGTCAAGCCGGTTTCCGGTTCCTGGATGCGTTTGTACAGATCCTGGGACCGCTTGAGTGCCTTGTCGGTGGAACTCTTGAGAATGCCGGCCTTGATCGCCACGGTCGCAGCCGCCACGGTTGCTGCTATGGACAGCGCCAGCTTGGTGTTGCCGGTAAATATCTCCGGCGACTTCAGCTCCGGGTTGGCCGCCGCCTTGGCCAGATCGGCCAGGGCACCGGCGATGCCGGCGCTGGCCCCGGTTGCACCGGCAGTGCCTTCAAGCACCGAGGCGGTGGCGAAATCAGCGTTCACCTTGGCCAGTTTCTCCAGGATGCGCAGCTGTTCCTGCAGGTCGAGCATGGACTTGGCATCCATCTTGGCCGCTGCGGCCACGTTGAAGTGGCTGTAAGTCACCGACGCTACCGGCTCTGAACACTGCAGGCGCGCCCACAGCTGATCGGTGCCGGTGATGCGTATCTGGTTCAGATAATCGGCATCGTTGCTGCGCCGTAGCGAATGAAACCCATTGGGTTTGCCACTGATGATGCTGGAGCTGCTGCCGGGCTGGCGGGTGGCAATGGCGTAGGCCACGTTGCGGCCGCGCGGGGCGCCAGCGACGTCTTCCACGCTGTGCAGGTGATTGGTATTCAGCGGCAGCCGCATCGCCACGCGCAGGCCGTGGCAGAGATCCAGGCCATTGACGTTGCCCAATGCCACGGTGGTGGCTACATCGCCGGTCAGCATCTGCAGTGGCCGGTTGCGGTCCTGCAGGCTGGCCAGGTCGGCGTCCAGCTGCGGTGCTGCCGCGTTGGCATAACGCAGCACACCATAGGCCAGTTGCCCGGCGCGTGCGTCGGGCAGGCCCAGCGACTTCCACGGCAAACGCCCGGTAGCTGGCGCTGCGCAGTCCTCCATGCCCTGTTCGTCACTGGCCGGGCACGGAAGCCGTTGGTGGGTGGCGGCAAAACCGAGCACCGCATCGTCCGCGCGTTGTACCAGGCTGCGTGTATGGGTCTGCTGTTTCTGTTGCTGCACGTTGCCGTACCAGCGCACCAGGATGACGCCGATGACGCCCAGTATGACCAGCACCAAGGCCAGTTCCAGCAACGAAAAGCCACGCTGCCGGCGTGCGGTGTTGGCTGCGGGTGAGAGTGCGCTCATGGGTTCAGCCCGGTTGCATCGAGTTGACGCGCCTTCAGTGCGGCGGCGTTGCGCAGCTCGGTGATTCTTGCAAGCTGCGCGGCGGCGGCGGCTTTGCTGTTGAGCGCGGCCTGGTAGCCGGTGCCGGCATCTTCCTTGGCTTGCGCCGCAGCCTGCACCAGCGCGTAGACGGTGGTGCCGATCTGCGCCGCAGCGATGATGCCTTGCGCAATGGCGACGGCAACCTTGAACGCGTCTTCGGGCGGAACCAGATCCGGAACCGCCATCACTGCGGACATCGCCACCTGAATCAGCCCAAGGGCCAGGTCGAATGCAGCAAAATCGACCGCGATCTGCGCATTGTCGCGGTCCAGGTCGGCAATCTCCTGATAGAAGTCGCGGGTGGTCTTGTGCAGGTCGGCCAGCAGGTACTCACTTTGTGCGGTCTGCGCCGATTGCGCGGCCGCATAGGCGCGCGGCAGGCGCTCGATACAGCCCATGCGCGCATACAGCTCGCCCATGCCAAGCCCATTGGTGAGCAGGCTGGCATCGCCGGCAGCAGGGCCGTTATAGGCGCTGGAAATGCTGATCGGGACTGCTTGGCCACCGCCATCGGCTAGACGGTGGCTCAACGCGAAGGCCGAGGCGACCGTGCCGCCTACGTGCAAGCCGTTGTTGTTCAAGGTGCCGGCCAGACGCACGCAGAAGTCCAGACCGTTTGCCAACGGCGTGGTGGCCACGCCGGCCACGACGGGCAGATCCGGGTTGTACAGCATGGGGTCGGCCGCAGCCGCCAGTTCGCCCTTTACCGCATAGCCCATCGGCGCGTTGTCGGCCAGGCCCAGGGTTGAGCCGGGCAGGCGCCCGGCCAGCGCGCCGATATCTTCCCGGCCATCACCATCCTGATCGGCATAGGGCAGGCGGAAATGGCTGAGTGAGTAACCCACCAGTGCATCCTGTGCCTGCGACAGGCGTTGCTCTGCCAGTTCCTGCGCGCCCATTTTCGCGCCCAGCGGCAACAGCGGCAGCACCACCACCGCCAACAGCGCGGCAATCACCAGCACCACTGCCATTTCCAACAGGGTCCAGCCGGGCGCTGGACGCAGACGGCTGCGCTCAATCATGGCGACACCGCCGATTGCACAGCTGCGTTGCGATCAGGTCCCACTGCACCACGGTCATCTGCTGCCTTCACTGTCTGATTGGGGCCAAGCCACAGCTCGGTGCCCGCCGAATTGGAGTTGTTGAACGCGACTTTCAGCAACTGCTGGTAACCGGCCACGGCAGCGGCGAACTGGCTGGCCGTGGTATCGGCATTGGCGCGTGACTTTGCCGCAACCTGTGCGCGGGTCTTGTGTTCACGGTAGGCATCGCCATACGACAGCCAGAAGCCGGAGCCCTGCCTGCGTATCAACGGCAGGTAATTGCCATTTTTCCAGTACGGGAACAAAGCGGTCAGTGAGTTGCACTGCTTCTGCTGGATCATCTCCGCCGAGCAGAACGGCCATTGATTGCCGGGCGGATAGCGGCTGGCGTAAGGCGCTGACGTGACCCAGTAACCGGCGGTTACCACATTGCCATCGGCGTCCTTCACCGGCTCGATCCAGACATTGCTGAACTCCTTGGTGGCGCCGGAGCTGGCAGCATTGTCATACAAGCGGTCCACGATGACCTGGTGTTCGGCCATCTTGCCGTTGTTGTAGACAATGGCATCCTTCAGCGCCGGGATGCAGTAAGGGCCGGCGGTGGACGCGGAGGTGCCATCGGCGTTGACGGTCGGGGCGAACTGCTCCAGCACGCCATCGCGCACGCAGGTTTTGACATAGACAACGTTGCTGGCGGAGCTTTCGCAGACGATTCTTTCGATCTCCGACGGTTCCTTCTCGCAGCTTTTGGAGGCGGCAATCTGCTCCAATGCCGCGCGGCAGCTGATTCTGTCTGCCTCTGCGCCTTTCTTGTTGCACTCGGCCAAGGCTTTAGCACGGTCCGCGTCGCTGTCGTCGTATTGATCGATCAGCGATTGAAACTGCTTCAGGCGCTCGGCGTAGTTCTTCTGGTCTGCTTTCAGTACGTCAAAAGCGATGAGGGCATCCATGTAGTCACGTGCTGTCTGCAACTGGTAGCGGAGCAGATTCAGCTGGCGGTTCCGCTCAGTGGTGGACATGCCACCCCAGCCCTGGATGCGGTACTGCAGGTTGCGGTCTTCCCAGTGCAGCATGTACTGGTTGTAGTAGGCATCGCGTTTTGTTTCCGCAGCCTTGGCTTCCGCTTCGGCCTCTTCGGAGGTCTGCTTCAGGCCCTTCGGATCACAGACGCTGCTGACCGCGCCGGTCAGCGGGTCACGGTGGTCCTTGCAGACCCCATAGGCCGAGTCGCGCGCGCGCTGGATGGCTTCGGCGAGGCTGGTGGCGTTGGCTTCGACAGCGGAGTTGGCCAGACGCAGCACGACGTCGGCCTCGGACAGGGCCGCGCTGTTCTGGCCCAGGGCAGCGATGTTCTGTGCCAACGCTGCGATGTTCAAGCCAAGCGCCACCGATTGCTTGACCAGCGCTGCGGTTGAGAGGGGGACGCGCCAGCATTCGATGCCCAGTGATACCGCACAGCGCACCACGTTCTGGGCCAACAGTACGATGGCCTCGGCCAGATCCAGGCCGGCAGCGGCTACGTCGACGCCGGCCATCACCACGCCGATGGTGCCGAAGGCGACCGCCTGCTGGCCGCCGGCAACCGCGTCCTCGGCGTTGCCGACGGTGCTCTCCTGGGTGTCCTTGACCGAGTCGTCGATGCCCGCTGCATCGGCCAGCAGATCAAGCGACGAAACCGGCACGTTGTCGGCGAAGGCGACGCGGCCATTGCTCGCCAGACGCGAGGTCAGCAGGCTGCAGCCCACCAACTGCGCGAGTGATTCGAAGGTGCGCACGCGTACGCGGTCATCGTAGTCGGCGGCGTTTTCTTTTGCCGGGTCGGCCAGGGTCAATGCGTTGCTGAGGTTGGCATCGTCGAAACGACCGTTGCTGCCCGCGTCAGGCCCGGCGACGGCGACGCCGTAAGCAATGACGCGGCTGCTGCCGGCCACGGTGGTCGACAGGCCGCTGCTGCCGGCGACCGCGGCCTGGCCCAGCGATGCGCAGAAGTCGAGCCCATTGATGGCGTCGTACTCGAATGCGGTAGCGGGTGCACCCGGCGTGCTGGCAGGCACTTCGAAGTCGTCGCGTGCCTCGTAGACGTTGTCTTCGCCGTTGTAGGCGGGGGGGCTGTAGCGCGCGGAGGCAAGCGCCAGATCAATGGAGGTGCCTGCGCTGGCCGCGTAAGGCGCCGCTGCCGGTGCTGCTGCAGGCCGGTTCACCGCGTACAGCACGGGACTGGGGAGTCTGCCGCCGCCGGAGGAACCGATGATCGAACTGCTGTTGGCGTCGAAGAACGTGTCCAGCGTGGCTACCGGCAGGTAACCCTTGCTGTTGCCGGAGGCACAGTCTTCCTTGCCCTCCGGCGTGCTGGCCGGGCACGGCAGACGCGAGTTGGCGGCAGCGAAGGCGGTGATGGCCTGGTCGGCCCAGCTCAGCGCCTGCGCTTGCTGCTCGGACTGCCGGCTGGCCGTACGCGACTGCAGCACCTGGAAGCCGGATGCGATCAACGCGCCCAACAGCAGCAGCATAAGTGCGACCTGCAGCAAGGTCATGCCGCGTTGTCGTACCGGCGAGGGAGCGCGCAACGCGCGCAGGTTGGCGTGTAAGGTCATGGCGATTCAGCCCGGTCAGCGATTCAGCTTGAGGTAGGCATCGACGGCGAGTACCTGGCCGGTGTCATTGGCGTGTGTGCGGCTGTCTTTTTCGTTCCTGCTCCACGGGAACTCCGGCGGTGGCGCCGACACCGCCGACGTCAGGTTGTGCGAGCCGACTTCGCGCACCCGGCCGAAGCGGGCGTTGATATTGCCGTCGATGCGCACATCCAGTTGCCGCGCAAGCTCCGGGGTGAGCCCGGTCAGGCGCATCACATTGCGCGGGCGTGGCAGGTAGGCGTTGCCGGTGGTGGGCTCGGCCCAGTCGGGTACGGCCTGGAAGCACACCTCCAGTTCGCGCGGCAAGCCTGCCGCGTCCTGGTAGACGTAGCGTGACTCCAGTCCTTCGGCGCGGCCCTCGGGCAAGGTGATGCCATAGCGCAGCATTTCGTCGCGCAGGTTGTCCCGGCACAGCGCCGAGCTGCCCTTGTTGACCTTGCCGGTGGGGTTGGCGATATCGTCCGCCGGTACCCCGCCGACCTGGGCGACGTACTGGTCGTAGGCCAACATCCAGCCCTGGATGAACTGGCTGCCGATACGTTCGGCCACCGCGCTGCGATAGACATCACGGCCAACGCTGACCCCGCCGATGAGCACGGCGATGATTACCAGCACCACGGCCATCTCCATCAAGGTGAAGCCGCGCGCGTTGCGTGGATTGAAACGAATCATCGGGAGTCCTTGATTACATGTGAGGCGCGGTGATCGCCTGCTGCACGAGGTCATAGACCGGCAACAGCAGCGCCACGATCAGAAACACGAACATGCCGCCGGCAAACAGCACGACCACCGGCTTGATGATTTCCGACAGATTGGTGATCAAGCGCTGCAGCCGCAGGCTGTATTCCTCCGAGAGCCGCGAAAACTGCGAGTCCAAGGTGCCGGTGTCCTCACCAACGCCGATCATGCGCACCATCATCGAAGGGAAACCGCCAACCTGACGCATTGCCGCCGAGACGCGGTCGCCGCGTTCCAGTACCTGGCGGATGGCGATGATGCGGTCGCGGTAATACTCGTCCTGCATCGCCCGTTCCATCACCTGCAGGCTGCTCACCATGTCCACGCCGGCGCGGATCAGCAGCGCCATGTACTCGGTGAAGAAAGCCAAACCAGACGAATACATGATGGTCTTGGCGATGGGCAGCTTGTGCAGCGTGTAGTGCGCCGCACGCCGGAATGGACGCGAATGGCGCCAGGTGACCCACAGTGCGAATGCGGCCAACACCATGCCGGCAACGATCCAGGTGAAATGGCCAATCAACCACTCCGACCCTTTCATCACCGCGATGGTGAGCGGTGGCAGCTTGGCATTCATCTGCTTGAAAAGATCGGACAGGTTCGGGATCACGTAATAGATCCAGAAGCCACCCGCGGCGAAGATCGCCGAGAAAACGAAGGCCGGGTAGATCAATGCCTGGCGGGTGTCGGCAGTCATCTTGGAGATGCGTTCGACATGATCGGCCGCTTCCTTGAGCATGCGGTCCATCGAGCCGGTTTCATCGCCGATCATCACCAGGTTGCGTACGGTCTCCGGGAATGCATCCGGGTAACGCGCAAACGCCTCGCTGAAGGTGGCACCCGCATCCAGTTCCTCGAGCAGGCGCCTTGCCAGCTTAGCCGGGTTGGAGGTTGGCCCACTGCCCACTTCGTTGGCGACCGCGCGCAGTGCCTCCATGACGGGAATGCCGGCGCTGGTCATCACTGCCAGGTCGCGCAGCATGCCGGCCAGTTCCACCGGTTTGATGGTCGGCTTGAACAGGTGCGAGAGCGAACGCTGGGTCTCGGCCAACCAACCCGGGAGCCGGTACAGGGTGAGCACCACGGCATCGAAGTTCTTTTCCAGCCACATCCGTGCGGAGGCATCGCGCTCGACCGACAGCTGGGTGACCCCGCTGCGGACGCGGCCGCTGTTCAACAACAGGCGGTAGTAGTAGACGTTCATGGCGAGGGACCCACGCCGACCACGCGCAGGATTTCCTCGCTGGTGGTCTGGCCGGCAATCACCCGCCGTTGCGAAATCTGCTCGATGCCCCGGAAGCCGGCGTTCATCGCCAGGTTGCGCACGGTTTCGCGGCTGGCGTCGTCGGAAATGCCATTGGCCAGCGGTTCGTCCACCATCATGATGTCGTACACCGGCAGGCGCCCGTAGTAGCCGCTGCCACGGCAGCGGTCGCAGCCTTGACCACGGCGTCCGCAGGTGCCGGGCGGCAGGTTCATCCAGGCCAGTTCGGCTTCGGTGAACGGGACATCCGTGCTGCAGAACATGCAGTTCTGCCGGACCAGACGCTGGTTGACCACTGCCAGCAGATTGTCGGCGATGACCTGTGCTTCCAGACCAAGCGGACGCAGGCGCGGCACCACGCCGAACACGCTGGTCACGTGCAGGGTGGACAACACCAGATGGCCGGTGGCCGCTGCTTCCAACGCCGCCTGTGCGGTTTCCGCATCGCGCATTTCGCCGAGCAGGATCACATCCGGATCGTGGCGCAGGAAGTGGCGCAGCGCGGAGCCGAACTCGTAGCCGGCGCGGCGGTTGACTTCGGTCTGGCCGGCGCCGGGCACGCGGTACTCGATCGGGTCTTCGACGGTCAGCACGTTGCGCTCGATCAGCGACTGCATGCGCAGCGCGGCATGCAGCGATGAGCTCTTGCCCGAGCCGGTGGGGCCGGTGATCAGGATCAGCCCGGCCGGGCGCGAGAACAGGCGCTCCAGGGCGGCCACGTCTTCGGGGAAGAAGCCCATTTCCTCCAGCCCGGCCAGATCGCTGTGCTCGGGCAGCAGACGCATCACGGTGCGTTCGCCAGAGTCGGTGATCAGGGTCGACACACGCACGGTAATGGGCGAATCCAGTACGGTGGCGCGGAAGCTGCCGTCCTGCGGCCGGCGTTGTTCGGAGATGTCCATCTCCGCTGCCAGCTTGATGTAGCCGAGCAGGCGGCTGAGCGAGTTGGGCATGGCCCACATCGGGCGAAGCACGCCGTCGATGCGGAACAGCACATGCAGGCTGTGCTCGGAAGGTGCGATGTGGATGTCGGTGGTGCGCTCGCGGATGGCCAGATGCAACAGGTAATCGAGCAGTTTCTCCGGGCTGTAAGCGTGGTCGTTGTCCACCGCCAGGCGCCGGATCTCTTTCTCAAGCAGGCTCTCGATCGGGTTCTGGGCGAAGTAATAGGTCTGCCGGATCAGCCGCGCAACCTTGCCGTATTCGCCCTGGAAGAAGCGGCAGCGCAGGCCGCAGCGCTGCAGCACCAGCTGCTGCACCGCCGCCGGGTCAGCGTCGCCGAGCAGCACTTCGAGCTGGTCGCCGCTGCGGCGCAACGGCAGGAACTGGCGCAGCTGGCACAGCTCGCGGTTGAAGATGGCCAGTACCTGCGCGTCCGGCACGGGCAGGGTATCGACCTGCGCGTACTCCATGTTCTCCAGCTCGGCCTGGGTGCGGACAATATCCGATTCGTTCGCCAGACCATGGCGTATCAGCAGCCGGCCGAAGCTGGTCTGCTCGACCAGATTCTTCTGCCGTGCGTACAGCAGCTGGATGGGATCAAGCAGGCCGCGCTCGTTGAGCACGACACCGAGCTTGGCCTGCTCGAGGCTGACCAACCCCTGGGTGTTGTTGGCCGAAGCTGGGGGAATGCGGGAGTCAGCCGTTGTCATGGGATGCGGAATCCGTAGGTCTGGAAAGAGAGGTGGGGTGGCCCGTGCGGTCTTCGAGCAGGCGCAGCGTCAGCGGATCGATCTGGCCGCTGGCAGGCACCCCGAGCTCGTGCTGGAAGCGGGCCAAGGCGCGTTGGGTCAAACGGCCGAACTGGCCATCGATGGCGCCGTCGTAATGGCCCAGGGCAGTGAGCTGTATCTGCAGCCCACGCAGCGCGTTGTCCACGGTGGCTGGGTCCTGGAAGTTGTGGACGCCCTGCGGCGGGCTCCAGGCGATCTCCCAGCCGCCGCCATGCTGCTGGCTGCACAGATCAGCGGAGTCGTGCACGGCCAGCGCAGTACGCGCGGAGACAGGATCCCGGCGTTGCTGTGGGGTGGCGGTGCGATGCAGACAATCGGCCCAGGACTCGTGGCTTGGCGTGCGTTCGGCGGAGGTTTCCAGTGGCGCAGCGTTGACGACGCTGGTGCTGTTGCTGTCGGCGCGGGATTCGTTGCTGCCGATCAGCAGGCCCACCAGGCCAAGGCCCGTGGCGAGCAGCACGCTGGCGGCAATCGCCAGACCATTGCGGGGGACGTGACGGCGCGCTGGGCGCACGCCCGACTGTGCGGCCGCGCTGCGGATCAGCCGGGTATCGATCTGCCGTTGCCCCTGCGGTTGCGCATACAGGCCATACAGGCAGCGATCCATGATCAGATGGATGCGGCGCGGATTGCCCTTGCTGCAACGGTGCAGCGCGGCGGCTGCAGCGGGTTGCACCTTGATGGAGCTGGCGGCACCGGCCGCAGCAAGGCGAAAATCAACATAGGCACGGGTCTGCTGCAGATCCAGCGCATCCAGCCGCACGTGCTTGCAGATGCGGCTGGTCAGCTGGCGGATCTGTGGCTGGTCCAGGTTGTCGCGCAGCTCCGGTTGCCCGGACAGCACGATCTGCAGCAGCTTTTCCTGGCCGGTCTCCAGGCTGGTCAGCAGCCGTACCAGCTCGAGGCTGGCCAGCGTCAGGTTCTGTGCATCATCGATGATCAATACGCAGGTGGTGCGGTCCTGCCAGCGGCTGATCAGGAACCGGTTGAGGATTTCGATGTCGTTGGCGGCGTTGCCCTTGGGGGTCAAGCCGAAATCACGCAGGATCGCAGCGAGCAGGTCATCGCCCTGCAGGAAAGTATTGAATACCAGCGAAACCACGATGCCGTCGGTTTCCAGTTGGCCCAGCAGACGGCGCAGGAACGTGCTTTTGCCAGTGCCGACTTCACCGGTCAGCAGCACAAAACCGGCGCGCGTCCGCAGCGCATGGGTGGCCTCGACCAACTCGCCTTCCAGCATTGGCGTGGCGTAATAGGAAGCAGCATCGGGCGTGGGTGGAAACGGTGAGCGTTCCAGGCCAAGCGTCTGCAGATGTCGGGCCAGGGCAGGGTTCATTGCCGAGCCGTCTCCAACTCGGCCTGGGCGCGGCTGACCATCTGCGAGCCGGTGTTGCGTGCGGCCAACTTGGCCAGCCGATCCCTGGCCTGGTTGAGGTCTCCGCGACGGGCATCGATCAAGGCCAGATTGACGCCTGCGTACTCATCATCAGGAACCCGCTGCAGGATCGCCCGGTAATAGCGCTCAGCGTCTTCGATGTCGCCGTTGCCATGTGCAGCCCAGGCGCGCGCACGCAGCAAGGTTAGGCTGTCAGCTGGAAGCAATGCCTGCAGCTCGCTCAAGCTGGTGTCGCGCACCGCATTGTCACCGCTGGCAACGGCCGCCTGCAGGCGTGACATCGCGGTCTTGACCTGCATCGGATCTGGTTCGTCGCCGCTGGTCGGCGCCGATGTCGCAGATGCGGACTTTGCCGGTGCCTGGCTGACGGTGATCGTCACCGCTGATGTTGCTTCGCGGACGCTGGGTGCTGTGCTGGTGACAGCGCCGGGAGCCGCGGCAGCGATGTTCGCCGAGGTTGCGGCAGCGGCCGCGATCGGCGCGGCAGGGGCGACGCGCGTTGCCAACACGATCGGTGGCAGCGTCCTGACGCCAGCCGTCTGCACAGGGCGTTGTGTGGCTGGGTCGGCGCCCGGGCGTGCGCCGGGCGATGTGTTGATCGCAGGCGGCATTGCTGCGGGGCCTGGCAATGACGCTGGCGCCTGGATAGGCGTTGCCGCCGCGATCGGCGCTTGCTCATTGCCGCCACCACGGGCCAGCAGGTAGCCGGCGGGGCCGGCCAATACGACGCCCAACAGCAGCCACCTGCCGTGGCGTGGCAGCTGCTGCCACGCTGCGGTCTGCGCTGTCTGCCGGTCGGCGGCAGGTGAGGACTCGCCGCCGCTCAGGGCGTCATGGATCAGGCTCACAGCACTTTCACCCGCAGCACGACCACCAGTTCGCGGGTGTTGTGGGTCTTGGCGCGTGAACCGAACAGACGGCCGAACACCGGCACGTCGGAGGCGCCGGGAATGCCGCGGTCGTCCATCGACGAGTTCTGGTCGATCAGGCCGCCCAGCAGCACGGTATCGCCGTCACGCAGATTGAGCGTGGTGGTGATGCCTTTGACATTGATCTGCGGCAGGGTCACCGCATTGCCATTGGGGAACTCCTGCAGCTTCAAACTGCCTGGTTGCACTTCGGTCTGCATCGGATGCACCAGCAGTTCCACCGTGCCGTTCTCGTGCACCATCGGCGCCACACCAATGACCACGCCGGAGAACAGCGAGTCGGTCTGGATGTCCGAAGAGGTGAAGCCCGACCCGGTGCCCGAACCGCCAGAGAAGTTGGTGGTGGACTTGGTGACGTAGCGGATATTGGTGCCCACGCTCAGGTAGGCGGGACTGCCGTTGCGCACGCGCACGCTGGGGTTGGACAGCACTTTGACGTTGCCAAAGCCGCGCAGCACATTGACCGCAGCGGAGAAGGTGTCGCTCATGTAACTCAGGCCAAGTGCACGGCCGGCAACCGAGCCCAGCGTCTGGTTCGGGAACACGATGGTACGGCCCTGCTCGCCAAGCCGGTTCATGGTGCTGTAGGGCAGGACGCTGTCGGCCACCGGCATGATCGTGGCCGGGGCGTCGCCGTAGATGCCGGCAACGCGGTTGCGCAGCAGGTTCCAATCGACGCCGTAATTGGAGTTGTCGTTGAGCGACACGTCGAGGATCTGTGCTTCAACCAGCACCTGCCGACGCATCTTTTTCTGGCTGTGCTCCAGCAGATCTTCGATGGCGCGGACCTGCGAGGGACGCGCGCGCACGTACAGCGTACCGGTGCCCGGATCCAGGCTGTAGCGTGCCGATTCCGGCGCCGGCGGGCCATTCGGATCGCGTGCTGCGGCGGTCTCGGCCTTGTCCTCGGCCAGTATCACCTTCAGTGCCGCATCCAGCTGTTTGTAGGGGTCGCTCTCCTTGCCCATGCTGCCGGAAATGCTCAGGTCACCCTTCAGCGATTGACCACCACCGCCACCACCGGCCTGCATGCCAGCGCCGAACACATCGCCGCCGGAGGCCAGGTCCATCATCGTGACCGAGTTGAGCATGTCGACGTTGAAGATCCGCTCGCTCATCTGCGACACCACCAGCGAACCGCCACGGACCTGACCATTGAGGTCGAACGCATCCAGGATGTGCCGGTAAACCTCACGCGCGGACACATTGCGCAGGTGCAGGCTGGCGCGCTGCTTCTGCTGCAGCACCTTGGGGTCGACGATGAGGTTCATCTTCAACTCGTCAGCCAGCGCCCACAGCAGCTGGCCAACATCGGCGTCATACATGCTCAGGCTGACCACGCTGTTCTCCAGCGGGTCGTAGGCCGGCGCGATGGGCGCAGCCGCAGCAGGTGCCGGCGCGCGATGCTCCACTTCCTCGAACAGCTTGTCCTGGCGCGCAGCGAGCTTGGCCGATTCCTCGTTGATCGCGCTGCCGGTGCGCTCCAGCGCCTTGTACTCGGTCGGCGGCATATCCTGGGTGCTGCGCGGCGGCATGTTGGTACAAGCGGCCAGCAGCAGACTGCCGGTGCTGACAGTCAGCAACCTGGTGAGAGAGCGATGGCGCGGGGTGAGTCTGGAGTTCATGAAAGCGGCCCTGGATAGATGGTTCGTTTCGTAGTGCGGCGGGATCTAGCGGGTGGCGTTGGAGATCCAGCCCAGAAGTTCTGCTGTGCTCTCGGCAACAACAACGTCGTCCATGCCCGCGTCGGCGCGATGTGCGGGCGATGCGACGCAGTTGCTGCTGCTCCCGAAGGCGCCGTGGGGCGCTTCGAAGTAAGTGTTGTTGCCGGCCAGGTCGGTCGCCGGGGCGATGACCACGAATGCGGGGTTCACGCTTGTCGCGCCGGTGCAGCTGACGCTGCTGCCCTGTGAGGTTGATTGCACGTAGTAAGCAATGCTGGTCTGCGCCGGGGCCGCCGCAGCGGCTGCAAGTGCGACCATCAAGCCGCCGCTGCGTTCCGGATCCAATCCGTCGCTGGCGGCGCGCGCAGGCGCAGTGAGATTGGCGACGCTGCTGATGTAGACGCCGTACTTCATCCGCTTGCGTTCCGGCGGTGGCGCCATGCCCAGCGTCTCGTATGGAAACCAGCCGTTGCCCTGCGTACACGGTGGTGGAGCTTCGCGGTAGGCACCGCTGCCGGCCGGGCAGGGCAGGCGTTTGTTGTTCAGGGCAAATGCGCGCACCGCGTTGCGGGCCGACTCGGCGTTGGCAATGGCCGCGCGTTGCTCAGCGAAGCGCTGGATGTTCTCCAGTCCCGAGGTGACCGCAAAGGTCAGTACGCCAAGCACGCCCACCACCACGCTGACCTCGATCAGGCTGTAGCCACGCTGGCTCCTGCGCTGGGTCGCGGGGTACATATGCTCAGTGCCCGCTGCTTGCCGACTGCCCTGCAGGCAGGTTGACGTCCAGGCGCAGCTGCCCCTGCAGCTGCTGCAGCTCGGCAAGAATGGTGTGAAGACGCTGGGTACGTTCCGGCGTGCTGGGTTGCTGGTTGAGGTTGACGATCTCCAGCGACAGGTACTGCGCGCGTTTGGCAATGGCGATGTTGTTGCGCAGCGCTGGCAGGTCTATCTCCTTCGGCAGCTGACCGCTGCTTTCCATTTCATCGAGCCGGCGAAGCATGCCGTCCGCTGCCGCACCGCTGCGCGCAATCTGCTCGCGCATCGCGGCCAAGGCCTCGGGCTGCAGCGGCGGTGGCGCGCTGGCGGCGCCGGCAGTGGCGGTGGCTCCAATCGGTGCCAGGACGGGTGCGGCGGCGGGCGCATCCCATGGATAGGCCTCTGCAGCTGGGTGCGTGGCTTGCTGTGGCGCCGTTGCCGTTGCCTGCGCGGTTGCGACCGGCGCAGCGTCCGCTGCTGCGTCGCTGTGCTGATTGCCAGTGCCACGTACTACCAGCACCAGCACCAGGCCGGCGATGATCGCGCCGCCGGCAATCAACAGCGGTTTGTTGCGAGGGGTCACTTGGCCGCTCCGCTTGCAGTGGAGATCAGGGCGGGCACCCGATAGGTCTGGTTGCCATGCACTGGATCATCGATGCGTACCCAGTCCGGGCCGATCGCGCGGACCCGGCCGCCACTGCTCAGGCGCTGGCCGGCGCGTACCTGCTCGCCATTGACGAAGGCGGTGCGGCTGCCCCCGGAGCTGAGTACCAGCGATACCGATGGCGGCGGCAGCGCGGCTTCCACCACATCGGCAGCGGCGGGACGCGGGGCGGCAACGGCCACCAGCGGCGCAGTGCTCAGATAGGCGTCGGAAAGCCCAAGCTGGGTGATGGTTTCGCGCATGCGTTTGTTGCGATCAACCGATGCACGCAGCTCCGCCATTGCCGCGGTTTCCTCGGCGTTCTGGTTCTGCCGCAGCACGGCCGGCTTGCTGATCACCATGCTGGCCAGCCAACCAGTGACGCCGAGCCAGACAATGAGCGAGAGCGCAGCGAAGTATTTCATTTTCATGGCGTGGCCCCTGCGTTCACTACGGGCTCTTTCAACAGATAGGAGAACAGGTTGCTGGTGCCGACATTGCCGCCTTGCGGGTCAAGCGGTACCGGGTCGTAGCCGGCCTGGCGCAGGCGTTCGATGAAGATGGGTACCTGCATGCCGCCGCCCTGGGCAGGATCCACCGCGCCATCCACGCGCAGTGTCGGCCGCTCCAGCGCGGCAAAGGCTTGTCCGGGCGCGGCGTTTGGTTGCGCGGTTTCCATGCGCAGGCGCAGCACACGTACCTGCCCAAAGGCCGCATCGCGGACTTTGCTCAAGCCGGCGATGGGGTCGATGCTCTGCTGCAGATTGTTGACCTTTTCGATGAAGGCATAGGTCTGGGGGAATTCGGCCGGTATGGCCTGTTCCTTGCTCAGCGCGCCGATCCGCATATCGGTGGCGGAGACTTCTTCGCTGATGATTGCGGCCTGGTCGTTTGCTTCGCCGGCGCTGAGCGTCCAGCGCGCACCGATCGAACCCAGTGCGATTGCGAACACGATGGAGGCGGCACTTGCCAGTGGCAGCGCCCACTCGGCCATATAGGCCAGGCGGCTGGCGGCGGGATTCACCGCAATGGTGGGTGATGCGCTTTTTGCCAACCAGGCGACGCCGCTGCGGAAGTGATTGCCGTGCTCGTCGCTGAGTGTTTCGGTCGGGACTGCATCCACGGCCAAACCACTGCGCGCCGAGAACACTTCGCGCAGGCTGTCATCCAGCCATGGCTCGCCGGCCGCCGGCGCCGGAACCAATACCGAGCACCAATGCGCACGCTGTGGTTCGAGTTGCTTGTCATCGCCCTCAAGGTCATTGGCGATTTGCTCGGCCAGGGCACCGGAGGTCATTGCCAGATCACCGGCATCATTGCTGTAGGCCAGCGATGAGCGGTAGATCATGGTGTGCTTGAGCAGCGCCAGCGCGGTGATCTGGCGGCCCGAGTGGTAGATCAGGACTTCGCCAGCCTTGAGCTTGCTCCACAGCAGCGAGGTGATTGGAATCAGCAGACAATGATCCGGCTGCGCCTCGGCCCAGGCGTACGTCTGCTGCCACAGGTCCAACGGTGCGGCGGTGAACAGGGTCTGGTAGCCCGCACCGACGGTGCGGGTCTTGTGGATCAGGATCTTGCTTTCGCTGTCGATCAGGCCGTCGGCGCGCAGGCGCTTTTCGATCAATGCGACGGCATGTGCCGGGCTGCCTTCCAGCGATACCACGCTGCTGACGCCGCCTTCGAAGTCGGCGATGGCCAGGGCCGAACGTTGCGGGCGCGGCCGCGTTTCGCTGCGGCTGACGCTGCCATTGTCAAACACCAGCCAGCTACCTTGCTGCTGGATCAGAAGCTGACGGCTCATGGGGCGGCTCCGCTGACGGTGGTGGTGTCGGCCGGGCTGAGCGCCGCATCGGTGCCCGCCGCGGTTGCGGCCGCGCTGGCAGTGGGATCGAACTCGCTGGTGCGGAACATCACGCTGCCACGGATGGTGACTGACAGCGGCGCGGGGATGCGGTCCACCGTGCTGGGCACGTCGAACAGGCCTTCGTCCGGGTGGGTTACCGACAGCTCGAACGCCTCGGTGCCGGTGATGCGGCCGTTGGAGCGGCCCAGCGCGCCGAGCAGGGTGGCCGCGTCACTGCGGGTCAGCTGCGCCTGCTGCAGGCTGATCAGGCGCTCGCCCCAACCGCTGGGCTGGAGATTGGCTGCGGTGGCAGCCAGTACCAGATCGCTTGCGGAGCGCGCCTGTTCCACTTTCAGCTGCGCCTCCTGCTCGCGCACCTGGGCTTCGGACAATGCCTGTTTGGCGTTGCCAAGGCGCCCGTAGGCGTCGGCAAGCGCGGAACGGGCACTGATGAACCATGTCGCCGTCGCCACCAGGGCGAACAGCGAAATGGCGAAAACGATCAGCGACGTGCGTCGTGATTGCCTCAGGCGGGCGAGTAGGTTGGGCGCTTTCATGGCGTGATTACTGGTTCATCTTGTAGTGGGCGGTCAGCGTCAGAACCTGCTCGGTGTCAGTGCTCTGGCCAACCGTCGCCGCGCTGCCCTGGCCCGAGCTTGCGGACTGGGTGTTGTTGCCTTCCCACTCTTCGCTGCCGGCCGTTGCACTGCTGTTGGCGGTGCTGTTGGCGGTACGCGCGGTGATGCCGGCCTGACGGAAAGCACCCGCCTTCGGGTCGGATTTGCCATCGACCATCTGGTCAAGCGAGCGCGCCAGATCCGGAGTCAGACCGGTCACGACCATGATGTTGCCCGAGCCCGAACCGGTGCCCGGTGGATTCCACTGGAAGCAGACCTGTACTTCCTGCGGGTTGCCGTTGGTATCCAGATAGGCGTAACGGTCTTCGAAACCATCGCCACGGCCCGGCGGCAAGGTGATGCCGGCCTTGCGCATGATGTCGCGCAGGTCGGTGCCGGTGGCGGCCGGGGTCACGCCGGCGGGCAGGTTGCCTTGGCACAGGGCACCGGGCGACTGGGTGTTGCTCATGTCGCCACCGGAGATGGTGGCGCCGGAGGTCACGCCAGCACCGTGCTTTGCACCGTTGACCATCAAACGCGGCGCCGCCTGGTTGTCGCCGACCGGCGCACCGGTGCGCTGACTGTAGGTGTTGTATGCGACCACCCACTGGTCCATGAATTTCTGCTTGATGCGCGTGTACTCGGCGTTGCGCTGGACATCGCGGCCGATCATCACCGCACCGATGATCACGCCGATGATGACCAGCACCACGGCCATTTCGACCAGAGTGAAGCCGCCCTGGCGGCGCTTGGATCGCATTTGCATTGAAGAGCCCCTTGTGGAAGAACCTGAGTACCCGGCGCGGATGTGTAGCGGCGACGGATTTGTTTCAGCGGACTAGATACGAGGCCGGCGTAAGACGTGCGTAAGAGCGGTGCCTGGGCTATCGTCGAAACACCTCCACGTTGGCCACTGCCATGCTGCGTACTGCGCTGTTGCTCGCTCTATCCACGATGCCGGCGACGGTGCTGGCTGCAGACCGTGTCACCGGTCACGAATTTGCCACCCGTTCGGAAGTCATCGCGCCGCATGCGATGGCTGCTACCTCGCAGCCCCTGGCCACACAGATCGCCCTGGACGTGATGAAAGGCGGCGGCTCGGCGGTGGATGCGGCCATCGCCGCCAATGCCGCACTGGGATTGATGGAGCCCACCGGCAATGGCATTGGTGGCGATCTTTTCGCCATTGTCTGGGATCCCAGGACAAGCAAGCTCTATGGCTACAACGGCTCGGGCCGCTCACCGCGTTCGTTGAGCCTGGCCGAATTCCAGCGTCGTGGCTTGAAGGAAATCCCCGCGACTGGGCCGTTGCCGGTATCGGTGCCTGGCGCGGTCGATGGTTGGTTCGCTCTGCATGAGCGTTTTGGCCGCAAGCCAATGGCCGACAATCTTGCACCGGCCATCGCCTATGCGCGCAACGGTCACCCGGTGTCCGAGGTGATTGCGTACTACTGGGACCGCTCGGTGCCCAGGCTGTCGCCGTATCCGGGTTTCAAAGAACAGTTCACCATTGACGGCCACGCACCGCGCAAGGGGCAGATGTGGCGCAACCCGAATCTGGCCAATACCCTGCAGCAGATCGCCGATGGTGGACGCGATGCGTTCTACAAGGGTGCTATCGCCCGCAACATTGGTGACTACTTCAAAGCCAATGGCGGCTACCTGAGTTACGAGGATATGGCTGCACACCAGGGCGAGTGGGTGGAGCCGGTCAGCAGCAACTACCGTGGTTACGACGTGTGGGAGCTGCCACCGAACAGCCAGGGCATCGCCGCACTGCAGATTCTCAATGTGCTGGAAGGCTACGATTTCTCGAAGATTCCGTTTGGCTCGCCTGAGCACATCCACTTGTTTGTCGAAGCCAAGAAACTGGCATTCGCCGACCGCGCCCGCTTCTATGCCGATCCCGCGTTCTCACCGGCACCGGTACAGCGGCTGATTTCCAAGGATTATGCCGCGCAGCGACGTGCGCTGATCTCGATGGACAAGGCCTTGAAAGAAGCGCAGCCGGGCACGCCAAAGCAGTTGGAAGAGGGCGATACCATCTACATGACCGTGGCCGATGCCGACGGCATGATGGTGTCGCTGATCCAGTCCAACTACCGCGGCATGGGCAGCGGCATGGCTCCGCCCGGCCTGGGCTTCATCCTGCAGGATCGCGGCGAGATGTTCGTGCTGCAGAAAGATCATCCCAATGGCTACGCGCCGGGCAAGCGGCCGTTCCAGACCATCATTCCTGCCTTCATCACCAAGGACGGCAAGCCGTTCGCCAGCTTCGGCGTGATGGGCGGTGCAATGCAGCCGCAAGGGCATGCGCAGATTGTGATGAACCTGGTCGACTTCGGCATGAACCTGCAGGAGGCCGGTGATGCGCCGCGCATCCAGCACGAGGGCTCAACCGAACCGACCGGGCAGGCCACCGCGATGAGCGATGGTGGCGAGGTCAATCTGGAAACCGGGTTTGCCTATGAAACGGTACGCAGCCTGATGCGCAAAGGTCACCGCGTGGTGTTTGCCGATGGGCCCTACGGCGGCTACCAGGCGATCATGCGTGATCCGGACAGCGGCGTTTACTACGGTGCTTCGGAAAGCCGCAAGGATGGGCAGGCGGCGGGGTATTGAGCCTTGCTGCTTGGGGTTGTGGCGGGGGCAGAGCCAGAGCCAGAGCCAGAGCACCCCTCCCCAACCCTCCCCTTCGCTGCGCGAAAGGGAGGGGGCTGTTCTTGGCGATCTGCAAGGTTGCGGCGGAGCCGCTTCTACTCCCTCCCTTTCGCGTAGCGAAGGGGAGGGGCCGTTCTTGGCGATCTACAAGATGGCGACGGAGCCGCTTCTACCCCCTCCCTTTCGCGCAGCGAAGGGGAGGGTTGGGGAGGGGTAGCGCTTCGCTGCCGTCCTTGTCACCCAATTGTTCAGAAGCACTACGCAACTGGACGCCTGGCCAGCTGCACGCACCGCGTTGATTCACAACCCAACGCAGCTTCCGTCTACTTGTCCAAGCCTGACGAATGCTCACCCGCCGCACGTGCTTCTTCCTGCGCAGCCTGCTCACGCTCGATCCAGGCCTCGACAATGTGCCGCGTGCGCAGCGCAAGCCGGCGCTGGCGGTTGTGTTCGGCATCAAGCACCCGGTACAGCGACACCATCACCAGTACCATCAGCAACGCGAATGGCAGCGCGGCGATGGTGATCATGCCCTGCAACGCCTCCAGTCCGCCGGCGAGCAGCAACACGGCGGCAATAAGCGCAACGGCGACGCCCCAGACCAGTTTGCGTGACAACGGCGGGTCGCCGGCTTCGTCGGTGGACATGCTGGCGAGGACCAGCACCGCCGAGTCGGCCGATGTCACGAAGAAGATCACCAGCAGTACCAGCGCCAGCCCAGACAGCCAGAGCGAGGCGGGCAGACTGTCGAACAGCGTGAACAACACGGTTTCATAGCCATTGCCGAGCGCCTGCACCAGGTCCGCATGGCCGAACAGCTGCGACCACAACGCGGTGCCGCCGAACACGGAGAACCACAGGAAGCCCAGCAGGGTGGGGGCAAGCACGACGCCCACCACGAACTCACGCACGCTGCGGCCGCGCGACACACGTGCGATGAACGCGCCGACGAACGGTGCCCAGGCAATCCACCAGGCCCAGTAGAAGATGGTCCAGTCCGCGACCCAGGTGCTGCCGGAGAAAGGCGACATGCGCAGACTCATCGTCACCAACTGGTTGAGATAGGAACCGAGCGTGGTGGTGAAGGTGTCGAAGATGAAACCGGTGGGGCCAAGCACCAGCAGTGCGGCAAGCAGCAGTGCAGCCAGTGCCAGGTTGAAGTTGGACAGCCACTTGATGCCGCGATCAACGCCGCTGGTAGTTGAAAGCATGTACAGGACGAAGGCCACCGCGATGACCGTCATCTGCAGGGGAACCCCTGCCTTGACGCCAAACACGCGCTGCAGGCCGGCGGCGATCTGGATGGTGCCGAACCCAAGTGTCGTGGCCACACCGATGGCCGTGGCGACCACTGCGGCGATGTTGACCAGCTGGCCGAACCAGCCGCGATGATGGCGGCCGATGATGGGTTGCAACATGTCGCTGATCAAACCGCGTCCGTTGCGGTTGTACTGGAACCACGCCATCGCCAGCCCGATCAGTGCATAGATCGCCCAGGGATGAAGGCCCCAGTGGAAAAACGCATAGCGCATGGAGGCGCGCGCGGCGTCCATGCTCTGCGGCGGCAACCCTTCCGGTGGGCTGACGAAGTGCGATATGGGTTCGGCGGCGCCCCAGAACACCAGCCCGATGCCCATGCCGGCGGCAAACAGCATCGACAACCAGCTGGCGCGGGAGAAATCCGGTTCGGCATCTTCACCGCCGATGCGCAGGCTGCCAAAGCGGCCAAACGCCAGATACATCAGAAAGATCAGGGTCAGGAACACGATCAGCAGGTACATCCACCCTGCTCCGCGCACAACCTGGCCCAGCATGGCCTGGACCACGTCGTTGAAGGGCCCGGGGGCGAAGCCGGCAATCAGCACCAGCAGTGCGACCAGCGCAATGGAGACACGGAACACCATCGAGGAGCTTCTCCGATCAGGTGGGCGAGAGGAACTCGCCCGGGCCGGCAGGGCAGCCGGCGGGCGCCCCAGCAGGGGTCAGGAGGGCGGGCCGGCAATTGCCGCGCGGGCGGCGTTGGAAGGGCCCATGAGCGAATGCTATGTAATCTGGCGTCACGACTGCGTTAGCGCGCCGTCTGCGCGGGTGTGGCCCACGCAGCGCTGGGTTAATGCAGGGCCAGCTGCTGCGGTCTGTCGCACTGCGGTTAAACACGTGCATGCACGCCACAGCCGGCTTTTTGCCGGGTTGGCTTTCCCGCCGATTGCAGGTCTAATGGCGCCCGAAGCGGGGGTACCGCGGCCATTGGGTCGCGGTTGAGACATACCCTTCGAACCTGATCCGGCTCATACCGGCGTAGGGAAGCTTCGTGTGCTGCCAGCCGCTGCGCCCGTAATGGGCCGTGTGCGGGTAGCGTGCGCCTTCGCTTCGTTCCGCCATGCGAATCCCTCGCGTGGCCTTCGCACCCCGTGTGCGGATCGACCAGGACGAATGCCAATGAATGCACAGCCCAGCCTGCAGCAACAGGCCCAGCAACTCTCCGAATCCGTGACCCGGCCGATTCCCGGCTCGTGCAAGGTCTTCGTCAGTGGTTCGCGCCCGGACCTGCAGGTACCGATGCGCGAGATCGCGCAGACTCGCACGCCCACCTTGTTTGGCGGGGAGGAGAACCCGCCGGTCACCGTATATGACACCTCCGGCCCGTATACCGATCCGCAGGCCAATATCGATCTTGCCGCCGGACTGGCAGCGGTGCGTGCACGCTGGATCGAGGAACGTGGTGATACAGAGCAGCTTGCGGGTTTGAGTTCCGACTTCGGCCGTGCCCGCCAACACGATGCCAGGCTCGATGCGGTGCGCTTCCCGGGGCGCATGCTGCCGCGCCGCGCCATCGGCGGCGCCAATGTCACCCAGATGCACTACGCGCGCCGCGGCATCGTTACCCCGGAGATGGAATATGTCGCCATCCGCGAGAACCAGCGGCTGGATGCCGTGCGCGATGCCGGCCTGCTTGCACAGCATCCGGGGCAGAGCTTTGGCGCCAATATCCAGCAGATCATCACGCCCGAATTCGTACGTGACGAGATCGCAAGGGGTCGTGCGGTGCTGCCGAACAATATCAACCACCCGGAAAGCGAGCCGATGATCATCGGCCGCAACTTCCTCACCAAGATCAACGCCAACATCGGCAACAGCGCGGTGTCTTCCGGTATCGCCGAGGAAGTGGAAAAACTGGTGTGGGCCATCCGCTGGGGCGGCGATACGGTGATGGATCTGTCCACCGGCAAACACATCCATGAAACCCGCGAGTGGATCGTGCGCAATTCGCCGGTGCCGATCGGCACGGTGCCGATCTACCAGGCCTTGGAGAAAGTGGATGGCCGCGCTGAAGAACTCAGTTGGGAAATCTTCCGTGACACGCTCATCGAGCAGGCCGAGCAGGGCGTGGACTACTTCACCATCCATGCCGGCGTGCTGCTGCGGCATGTGCCGCTGACTGCCAAACGCGTTACCGGCATCGTTTCGCGTGGTGGTTCGATCATGGCCAAGTGGTGCTTGGCGCACCACAAGGAGAACTTTCTCTACACCCACTTCGAGGACATCTGCGACATCATGAAGGCCTACGACGTGTCCTTCAGCCTCGGTGACGGGCTGCGCCCAGGCTGCATTGCCGATGCCAACGATGCGGCGCAGTTCGGCGAACTGGAAGCACTTGGCGAGTTGACCAAGATTGCATGGAAGCACGATGTGCAGACCATCATCGAAGGCCCAGGTCACGTGCCGATGCAGCTGATCAAGCAGAACATGGACAAGCAGCTGCAGGAGTGTGGCGAAGCACCGTTCTATACGCTGGGGCCGCTGACCACCGATATCGCGCCAGGCTACGACCACATCACCAGTGCGATCGGTGCGGCGATGATCGGCTGGTACGGCACGGCGATGCTCTGCTACGTGACGCCGAAGGAGCACTTGGGCCTGCCCAACCGACAGGACGTGCGCGACGGCATCATGGCTTACAAGATCGCAGCGCACGCCGCCGATCTGGCCAAGGGCCATCCCGGCGCGCAGGTCCGCGACAATGCATTGAGCAAGGCGCGTTTCGAGTTCCGCTGGGAAGACCAGTTCCACCTCGGGCTGGATCCGGAGAAGGCCAAGGAATTCCACGACGAAACCCTGCCCAAGGACGCGCACAAACTGGCCCATTTCTGCTCGATGTGCGGCCCGCACTTCTGCTCGATGAAAATCACCCAGGACGTGCGCGAGTACGCGGCCGAGCAGGGTGTGGAGGAAGCGCAGGCGCTGGCGACAGGCATGGCTGAAAAGTCGGCGCAGTTCCGTGAGCAGGGCGCGCAGGTTTACCGCGTCGAGTAAGGCGGCAACCGGTAGCAGGGCATCCTGTCGGGTGCCCTGCTGGCCACTTGACGCCGGGACGGGTACGGACGTGCTAGCTTGCAGCCGTCCACACCAGGGGTCTGCCATGAAAACTCGCGTCATTGCACGGTTTTTCGTCGTCTCGTTGCTGCTTCTGCTGGCCGCCTGCGCCAGCACCCCGCGTGTCGCCAGCCAGGCCGATCCCAGCGCCGACTTCTCGCGCTACCGCAGTTTTGCGTTCTTCAGCCCGCTGGCGCTTGAACAGCACGGCTATACCACCATCACCAGCAACCGCATCCGTGCGTCGGTGCGCACGCAGATGGAGGCCCGCGGCTATGTGTTTGATGAAGCAAATCCGGATCTTTGGGTGAACCTCAACGCCTATCTGCAGGACAAGACCCAGGTCACCACCATGCCGGAAGTGGATTACGACTATTACTACAGCTACCGCGCGCGCAGCTATGTCGCCGTGCCCTATTGGCGTGATCGTACCGATGTGCGCCAGTACACCGAAGGCACCTTGAATGTCGATGTGGTCGATGCGCGGCAGAAGCGTCTGGTCTGGGAAGGCGTCGCGGTCGGCACGGTAGGGCGGATGAAGCCTGAGCAGCGGGGCGAGCGGATTGATGCGGCGGTGGCGGCGATCTTCGCCGACTACCCGTACCGTGCCGGGATGTCGGCCAAGTCGACGCCCTGACACCGGCTTCGGCCGGCAACACGCCCGCAACCCACCGCAGCATTGGCCAGTGAGCGAGAAGGAAGCGTATGTATTCGCGCTTGAGATGGATCGTCATGGCGCGCAAGCATCCCTCGGCCTGGCTGCTGGCGGTGCAGTTGCTGGGCGTGCTGCTGTACCCGGCCATGGAACATACCCCGGCCGGGCGCGCCTTGTTCGGCGTGTTTGGCATGGTGGTGCTGGGCCTGGCGGTGTGGGTGGTGCGGCGCAGCCCGCTGGGCATCTGGATGGCGTTGACGCTGGCCGTTCCGGCGGTGGTGTTCTCCATCGCCGGGGCATTGCTGGAACGGCACTCGCTGATTGCCGTGTCGCAGGTGTTCGAGTGCCTGCTGTACTTCTACACCTCGTGCAGCCTGATCGCCTACATGCTGCAGGACCACAAGGTCACGCGCGATGAGCTGTTCGCGGCGGGTGCCACCTTCACCTTGTTGGCCTGGGCTTTCGCGTTTGCTTATTCGGTCTGTCAGCACTTCTACCCAGGCAGTTTTGTCGCCACCAGCGAGGGTGATTTCAGGAGCTGGGTAGAGCTGCTTTATCTGAGCTTCAGCTTGTTGTCAGGGGTAGGCCTGAGCGACGTCGTGCCGGTACATCCGCAGGCACGCGGGTTGGTGATGCTGGAGCAGTTTGCAGGCGTTATGTACGTAGCTTTGGTGGTTTCCAGGCTGGTAGGCCTGACCATTTACAAGGCCGAGAAAACTGAACGCTAGATAAAAAAATCGCGCCATACGGCGCGAATCATGTAGCTGATTATGTAATTACGTCGGCGAGAGAGAGCCTGATGTCATCCACGTGCAGGCACGCGGGGAACGCCAGTAGAGTAATATCCATTTCAGACGAAACATTTGCTCTTTGCGTTGATGCCTTTTGCGGAACTTGGCGGCTTATAGGGCTTGAGCCCGGCGAGCTGGACACAGGATGAGTGTCCGCCAGCGACTTGATTGACCGCGATGGCACTGAATCTCACAGAAAAAAATAGCTCTGACCGACTGCGCGTCGGTGAGTGTCTGGTGGTGCTCTCCTCACGTGAGGTGCATCTGCCAGGGACACGCAAAACCCCACGGCTCACTCCCAAATCGGTAGGCGTGTTGCTGGCGCTTGCGCGTAATCCCGGGCAGGTCGTCACGCGCGAGGAGTTGTTCGCCGAGGTCTGGCCGGACACCATGCCGACCAACGACGTGCTTACCCAAGCCGTTACCCAGTTGCGCAAGGCCTTTGCCGCAACCGGTGCGGAGGAGGGCGCAGGTTATATCGAAACCATCGCCAAGACCGGCTATCGCCTGCTGGCGCCGGTGGCGTGGGAAGCGAGTACTGACGCGGCAACGATCGATGCGCCCACGGCAGGCGGAGTTTCCGTAGCGGAGGCCGCCGTTGCACCCGTGCAGCCTGGTGTACGCGGCAAGCACCGCCGGCTGCGTCGTCATGTATTGCTGGTGCTCGGTATCGTCCTGCTGCTCAGCACCGTGGTGATGGCCTGGTTGCTGTGGGGTCGTGCTGCGCCGGCAGCGCAGGACACGACGGTTGCCGAAGGCAATCGCGTATTGGGCAGCCCTGCGCGTCCGTATCGGCTGATCACCGCCACCGAGGATGTGGAGGTCAACCCATCGCTTTCACCCGACGGTGCCTTGGTGGTGTTCGCACGCGAGCGCGACAACCGCTCCAGCCTTTGGATACAAAGCGTCGGCAATGCCACCGCAACACCGCTGCTGGCCACGCCGACGGGCGCCTCGGACCGCTTCCCGGTGTGGTCGCCCAATGGCCGCAGCGTCGCATTCGCCCGGTTCCTGCCGCAGGGTGATTGCGAGGTGTTGGTGGTATCGGCTACCGGTACCGGCCTGCGCCGTGTCACCCGTTGCGATGGCACCGACATGCTCAGCTTTGACTGGGCGCCAGATGGCGGCAGCCTGCTGTTCGGCTCGATGACCGGGCGTTATGCCAGCCGTGGTATCCGCAGCCTGGACCTGGCATCCGGGCGCTGGTCCTCGTTGCAGTACGCGATGGGCGCCGACGATTTCGACTATGCACCGCGCTATTCGCCCGATGGCAAGAAGATCGGCTTTGTGCGCAATCCACAGGTAGGCGATATGTGGATGATGGATGCCGATGGCAGCAACGCGCAGCGCTTGACCGACGACGCAGCGGAGATCCGCGGCTGGAGTTGGCTGGGTTCGGACGAGATGGTGTTCGGCCGGCGCATCGACAGCGAATCGCGCCTGTACAGGCTGGATGTGGCTACCCGGCTGTTGCGCGACATGGGTATCGATAACGCGCAGAGCCCGGCGGTATCGCGCGGCGGTGGCAACCTGGCCTTCATGCGCAGCCAGTTCCAGTCCGGCCTGTTCCGCATTCCGCTGGGCGCGAATGGTGGGCCGCCGCAACGGCTGTTTGCCTCCTCGGCGCGTGATGGGCAACCCATGGTGTCGCCCGATGGCGCGCAGCTGGCGTTCACGTCCGACCGCTCGGGCACGTTCGCACTGTGGTGGGCACGTTTGAATGAGCCGGCTTCGTTGCAGGTGCTGGAAGGCGTGCGGCCGGAGGCGCGCCAGCCAATGGACTGGGCCGCCGATGGACGGCATCTGCTGGTGACCGGGCGTGATGCCGACGGCGCCCCCGGCATCTATGAGGTGGCACCGGAGGAAGGGCATTGGGTGAAGCTGGCCGTACCGGCGGCTGAGCCGCTGCAGGCGGTCTACGGCGCAGCGCCCGATACTCTGCTGGTGGTGGAGCGGGGCGATGAGGAGCGCATGACGTTGACCCTGTTTGATCGCAGCCAACAACCGTGGAAGCGGCTAGCTTCGCTGGAAGGGGTATCGCAGGTGCGCTATGACCGTGCCGGGCAACGCATCCTGTTCACGCGTCTGGCCAGCGGTGGGCTGTGGCAGGCGGCGCCGGACCTGGCGGCGGACAGCGTTGAACCAGTGCATGCCGAGCTGCCCAGCCGCTGGCGTTACCGCACCTGGGCAGTCGCTGCCCATGGTGCGGTGGAGTACCAGGACATCAGCCGCGAGTGCAGCAGCAGGCTCACCGCCATTGCCGGCGACGGGACCAGCCAGTGCCTGGACGCAAAGCGCTTCAGTGCCGGCAATGGGCTGAGCCTGGCGCCGGATGGCAGTGCGGTTTTCATTGCCTTGGCACTCACCGACAGCGCCGATATTGGGATGATGCGCATTCCCCTGCGCGCACCTCGACGGGTGATGGGCTTGGCTAAGTGGTTGTCGCCGTAAGGAAATTTTCCTTCGGAAGTTTTTCGTACGCTCTATCGGGAAGAATTCGGAGCATTCTCGCCGGACTTTCCTGACCAACGCCGCCAAAGTTGGCAAAACGTTCGCCCAATGAAGGCAAACGATGGTGTGCGACATGCGGCAGGTTTCGTGGGTGGATCGTGGTCAGTCGGTTTCGTTCGAAAAGCAGGCAGAGGATGGACCGCGTCCGGCCTGTGTCGGCGTGGCCCGGCTGGGCAGCCTGCAGACCTCCGGCACGGTATTCACGGTATGGCTGCAGCTGCGTGGCACCGCCTGGGTGGAATCCAAGGAGGGCAAGTTCCGCCTGCGTCAGCGCGAATGGATTGCCTTTGAAAAGGAATCGCGCCCGCTGATCCAGGCGGGCCGTGATGGCATGTGCATTGGTATCAGCCTGGATGCCGATGCGCTGCGCATGTTGGGCACCTTGGCCGACAGCAGCGTCTATACCGGACGTGGCCGCATGAGCCTGGGTGAGGCGCGGCTGGCGCTGCGCCTGTGGCGCGAAGCACAGGCGCCGGGCGCCACCATCCATCAGCTGCGGCCCTTGCTGCTGCATCTTGCCTCCCTGCAGCGTGACCTGGCCGGCACCGTGCAGCGCTGCCCGGGCCGCTCGCGCATCCGCAAGCGTCAGGTATTTGGCCGCATGCAGCGTGCGCGCATGTATCTGGAAGGCAACAGCCACCGCGTCGTGCGCATTGGTGAGCTGGCCGAGCTGACCAACTTCTCCAGCTGGTATCTGTCCAAGACCTTCCAGGCACTGTATGAAGAAAGCCCGCAATCACTGTCGGCGCGCCTGCGACTGGAACGTGCAGCGATGCTGTTGCGCGATACCGACATGATGATCGGTGAAGTGGCCTCTGCCAGCGGATTTGATAACTGTTGCAGCTTTGCGCGTGCTTTTCGTGCACGTTTCGGTGCATCCGCAACGCAGTACCGGGAGATGCCAATTGCGTTGAGGCCAGATTCGGCAAAGTTTAAGGATGGCTTGAGCAAAACCAAGGCGGCAGTACGAACGTAACGTTCAGGGGTGTTTAACACACCGCTAACTTTGTCGTTTGTTTTAGCTCTTTGGAGAGATTGATGAAGCTTCGTAATTCTGCAGTGCGGTTGGGCTTGCTCCCGGCCGGCATTGCTATTGCCTTGACCCCCTCTTTTGCGTCGGCGCAGGAAGCTGCTGCCGGTGCCACCACTCTTGATCGCCTGGAAGTCACCGGCTCGCGCATTCGTGGCGCGAACATGGAAACCCAGCAGCCGATCCTGACCCTGAGCCGTGAGAACCTGGAAAAGCAGGGCTTCACCTCGGTCGCAGACGTACTGCAGAACATGACCTCGGCCGGTTCCCCGGCAATCTCGCGTTCGGAAGCCCTGGCTTCGGGCGAGAACGTGGGTGGTTACTACATCGACATCCGTAACCTGGGCGCTACCCGCACCCTGGTGCTGATGAACGGCAAGCGTCTTGGCGCTACCTCGGGCGGTTACCAGGATCTGAGCCAGATCCCGATGTCGGCCATCGAGCGTATTGAAGTGCTGAAGGACGGCGCCTCGGCCATCTACGGTTCGGACGCCATCGCCGGCGTGGTCAACGTGATCACCCGCAAGCGTTTCGACGGTGCTGAAGCCCAGGTCTATCTCGGCCAGTTCGGCGAAGGCGACGGCGAGACCAACCAGTACTCCTTCACCATGGGCTCGGAAGGCGAGCGTGGTGGCATCACCCTGTCTGCCGAGTATTCGAAGCAGGATCCGGTGATGGCCAAGGATCGCTGGTTCTCGAAGGGCGGCGCCAAGGGCCCGAATTCGACCACCGCTGACTGGAGCGCACTGAGCCAGAACGGCACGTGGTGCGACCCGCGCGTGTTCAACGACTGCATCAAGCAGGAAGGCGAAGTAAACCCGGTTTGGCAGACGCTGAACCCGGGTGGCGATCCGAAGAACCCGAACGACTACCACCCGATCACCGGCGCCGAGTTCGCAAACTCGAACCAGCAGATGATGCTGCAGACCGGTATCGAGCGTAAGTCGGTCTATGTGAACGCTAACTACGACTTCACCGACAACGTGTCGTTCAACGCCGACATCCTGTACAACGAGCGCACCACGGACCAGCAGATTGCCGGCTATCCGTACCAGTCGCAGGCGTTCGACACCCCGCTGACCGCAGGTAGCGCATTCAACCCGATCGGCCAGGACGTCGAGTTCCGTCGCCGCCTGTGGGAAATGCCGCGCACCACCGAAAGCAAGCTGAAGACCCTGCGCTTCGCGCCGACCGTCAGCGGCTTCTTCGAGTTCGCCGGCAAGTCGTTCGATTGGAACGTCGGCGCGCTGTTCAACCGCAACGAGTCGACCAAGACCAACCACGGCGACATGAGCCTGATCGCTGCACGTCAGGCCCTGGGCCAGTCGTTCATCGATGCTGACGGCGTTGCCCGTTGCGGCACCTCGGCCAAGCCGATCGATGGCTGCCTGGCGTGGAACCCGCTGTTGCCGGCCGGCGTTGCTGGCCCGGGTTCGTTGGACAACAAGGATCTGCAGACGTTCCTGTTCCCGACCTTCACCACCACCGGCGTGACCAAGACCACCTCGTTCACCGCTGACCTGGCTGGCTCGATCGTGGCCCTGCCGGCTGGTGATCTGGGCTTCGCCATTGGCGTTGAGCACCGTGAAGAAGAAGGTCGTTTCGTCCCGGACGCATTCATGCAGTCGGGCGAGTACACCGGTCTGGCACAGACCACCACCAATGGTAAGTATGATCTGGACGAGGTCTACCTCGAACTGAACATCCCGGTGCTGGCCGACATGGCCTTCGCCAAGGAACTGACCATCAACGTTGCTGGCCGTTACTCGGACTACAGCAACTTCGGTGACACCGTCAACGGCAAGTTCGGCGTGACCTGGCGTCCGCTGGACGAACTGCTGGTCCGCGGTACCTACGCTGAAGGCTTCCGCGCTCCGTCGGTCGACAACATGTACGGCGGCACCGGCTCGAGCTTCGAGAAGTACACCGATCCGTGCTCTGTCGGCGTTGCCGGCTCGATCGCTGGCAGCCCTGCCTGCACCACCGCAGGTGTTGCTCCGAACTACGTCCAGCTGGGTCAGGGCCTGGAGCCGTGCACCACCTGGCCGTGCGCCACCCCGGACCAGTTCATCTCGGGCTCCAACCCGAACCTGATGCCGGAAACCTCCAAGAGCAAGACGGTAGGTATGGTGTGGAGCCCGCGTTGGGTGCAGGGTCTGGACATCTCGCTTGACTGGTACAACTACCAGATCAACGACATGATCATCACCGACAGCGTCGATCGCATCCTGCGTGATTGCTACGTGCTGGGCGATGCAGCGCGTTGCAACGGCATCGTGCGTGCTGCCGACGGTCACATCACCCAGCTGTTCTATGGCCTGGCCAACCTGGGTCAGATGGAAACCGAAGGTTACGACCTGGGTGTGAAGTACCGTCTGCCGGAACTGGCCATCGGTCAGATCAGCCTGGATTGGCAGACCACCTACGTCGCCAAGTATGACGAGCAGGGTCAGAATGCGGCCGGTGAGACCATCACCAGCGGCTTCGTTGGCAGCCCGGGTATCTTCCGCGTGCGTTCCAACCTTGGCGTCAACTGGGAACTGGGCGATTGGGGTGTCAACTACACCGCGCGCTACTACTCGGGCATGAACGAGAAGTGCGTCTCCCTGGCTGATGGCTGGTGCGACCAGCCGAACCGTTACCAGAACGGTGAGAAGGCTCCGCTGCGCAGCACCGGTTCCAACACCTTCCACGATCTGCAGGTGAGCTACAAGGCGCCGTGGGATGCGACCATCGCTCTGGGTGCGAACAACCTGTTCAACCACCGCGGTGCGCTGCAGTACTCGGCACCGAACAGCGATTACGCCTACTACGGCGGCTTCGACATCGGTCGTTACGTGTACATGAAGTACACCCAGCGCTTCTGATCCATCGAAGCTCTGTGATGCATGACAAAGGGTGGGCCGAAAGGCCCACCCTTTTTCTTTGCGCGGATCAGCGAAGACTGCGGTCGCATCACGGAAGTCATGCAAGCTGCTGCAACGCGCTCAAGTCCGTAGCCGGGGTATGCACAGCGCAGCTAGGGCAGCAGAGTCACATGAAGCATTCGTAGCTCGGGCAATTAGCCCGGGTAAGCGCAGCGCAGCCGGCACCTGGCAGAACCACCCAAGGCAGCAGTCTTGGCAATGCTTGCCGCGTTCGATCCACACAAACAACAACGGCCGCATCTGCGGCCGTTGTCATTCAATCGCTGTCCCGCAGTTGCTGCGGATCAGGCTCAGGCGTCGACGCTCAAGCCCATCATTTCATCGGCTATCGCGCGCCATTGCTCCAGCTTCGGCAGCACGCCGACGCGGGCCAGGTACTGCTCATCCACCTCGCTGCCGGAGGCCAGCGCGCTAGCCACGTGGACGGCACCGGCCACCCAGAAGCTACGGACATTGGAGCGGCCTGGCTGCAGCTGGAAGGCGACGGCTTCGATGATCGGCATCGGCAGGCCCCACAGGCCCATCAGATAGGCACCGGCTTCGGCGTGACCGGGCCGGGTTTCTTCAGCATCGGCAGGCTGGCGCTCGTCGCGCACGCCGGGCAGCAACAGGCCGATATCGGCCAGCAGCGCCGCCGTGGAGCCCAGCTCGGCGCTGGCGGCTGGCAGCATCTTGGCGGCCAGGCGCGAGGCCAGCAGCGCGCGTGACTGCATGGCGTTGCGATCAGGGCCGGACATGCCCGGCAGGGCGAAGACTTCGCTGGCCAGCACCAGGTCGCGCAGCGTCGCCATGCCCAGCCGGGTCACCGCGCCGCGCAGGTCGGAGATCGCGCGGCCATTGTTGAAGAACGCCGAGTTGGACAGCTGCAGCACCTTGGCGGCGATGGCCGGGTCGGCGGCTACCAGCTTGGCGACTTCCGCGGCGTTGCTGTCCTCGTCGTCTTCCAGCGCGTGCATCAGGCTCAGGTAGAGATGCGGCGGCGAGGGCAGCTTCTCGATGCGGCCGATGGCTTGGCGCAGACGCGGGCTGTCCAGCAGCTCGCGCAGTTCTTCCAGGCTGGTCAGCGCCTCAAGCAGGACTTCCGGCGGCAGCGGCAGGGGCAGGAAGCGATGGGCCACGCCAATGATCCGCGCCGAAGGCACGCGCTGGCTGTTGTCGCCATCGATCAGGGCGATGCGGATGGTTTCCGGGCGCAGTGTCCGGATCTGGCCGAGCAGGGTGGCCGGGGCCAGGTCGGGCAGCACCGGGGCGACGATGACCGCGTCGATCGTGGCGGAGGACACCGCAACGATGGCGGCGCTGCCGTCCGGAACCGACTCTACTTCCCACTCGTCGCCGAGATCGCCGATGTACTCAAGCAGCTCGGCCGACAGGCTGGCTTCGCCGCCGACTAACAGGATTCGCAAGACACTTCCCCTTGGACAAAACGCAAAATCCGAACAAAAAACAGGCCGGAAACCGGCCTGTCAATGTAGCTGCTCGCTGGCAAAGGGTCATGCCCTCTGCAAGGAAAACGTGATGGTTGTCGCTGCGCGGGGCCAGGTATTACGACCGCACGCAGGGCAAATCAGACGTCCTGTTCCTGGGTGGCGAGGTAGCTCTTGTGAGCTTCGACCAGGATGCGCTTGGCTTCAGCAGCGTCGCCCCAGCCTTCGATCTTGACCCACTTGCCCTTTTCCAGATCCTTGTAATGCTCGAAGAAGTGGCCAATACGCTCCAGCCAGTGGCTGGACACCTGGGCGATGTCTTCGACATGGGCGTAGCCGCTGAAGATCTTGGCGACCGGCACGGCCAGGATCTTCTCGTCGCTACCGGCCTCGTCGCTCATCTTCAGCACGCCGACCGGACGGCAGCGCACCACCGAGCCCGGGACCAGCGGCAGCGGCAGCACCACCAGCACGTCGGCCGGGTCGCCGTCGCCGCACAGGGTCTGCGGCACGAAGCCGTAGTTGCAGGGGTAGCGCATCGGGGTGGACAGGATGCGGTCGACGAACATCGCGCCGCTTTCCTTGTCCATTTCGTACTTCACCGGCTCCGAATCCTTCGGGATCTCGACGATGACGTTGATTTCTTCCGGCGGGTTCTTGCCCGGCGAGACCAGTTTCAGGCCCATTGCGCTGACTCCGAATCGTTGTTGGTTGAAAAAGAGCTCCATTCTACGCCCACGGCTATTGCGGCGCACCAAACCGCGGGGGTGGGCGGGGTAGCGGGGATTACAGTCGATGTCGTAATTGAGAACAATTGTCATTAACTCGCGGTTTTGGCGGTGCGAGGCGGTTTGAAACAGTGTCCTAAGCCGGCCGCACCGGGCCAGCCGACAGCGCAGGGCGAGCCAGGCCGCCAGAACCAGCTTCGGGCGGGGCACCGGGGGCAGGGGCCCAGGCATCGGCGGCAGGCAGGCCAGGGCGTGACGGGGCGGCGCCACTGTTCATAAATCGTGGGTAGGGAGCAGGTGCCGGGGCGGCCGTCCGATATGGCGTGGGAGCAGGACTGCAGGCGGGCTGCGCCATTCGCCCGCAGCGCGTAGCGGTGATCAGGCATTGCCACCAGGCATTCGCTCCAGCCAATGAGCACGCGCGTCGCGCAGGCATCGAAGTCTGTGCGCCTGCGTCAAAGTGCATCCGCCGATGCCGGCAGGTAGCCTGCAGCAATGGATTCCCTGATTGCGGCCTCTGCCCGCGCCCTGGCCAGCGGTGATGTCCTTACCGCGCTGAAGCATGTTGCCCTGCGTGACGATCCCCCTGCATTGGCCCTGCGCGGCATCGCGATGGCGCAGCTGGGCGAGCTGCCGCTTGCGCGCGAGTTGCTGCGGCGTGCGCAGCGGGGTTTTGGCGCGCATGAGGTCGTGGCGCGTGCGCGCTGTGGACTGGCCGAGGCCGAGGTGGCGCTGGCGTTGCGCGAACTCGGTGGTTCGTCCGAGCCGCTGGCGGCTATTGCCGCCCAGCTGGATTCCCGTGGCGATACGGCAAATGCATTGCAGGCATGGTTGATCCTGGCGCGGCGTTTGCTACTGCTGGGCAAGCTGCAGGAAGCCGCCCGCGTGCTGAGGCTGCTGGAAAACCGGCCCATGCCTGCGGCCTTGGCGGCGATGAGCGCGTTGACGGCGGCGACGCTGGCGTTGCGCACGTTGCAGACCGAACAGGCACGCACGGCGCTTGAGCGTGCCCGGGTCGCGGCCGCGCAGGCCGGTATTGCCGCGCTGCAGGCGGAAGTCGACGAGGCACTGCTCAAGCTGGATCAGCCGGCTGCACGCTGTCTGGGCGGCGGTGCCGATGCGCTGCTGCGCATTGATCAGGCGCAGGCGCTGCTGGCTTCGGGGGCGTGGGTGGTGGATGCCTGCCGGCGCGGGCTGAAAGTGGGCAGCCGTTGGCAATCGCTGGCAAGGCGCCCGGTGCTGTTCGCGCTGGTTCGCGCCTTGGCGGAGGCGTGGCCAGGCGACGTCGATCGCGATGTCCTGATCCTGCGCGTGTTTGGCAGGCGCGACAGCGACGAGACCCTGCGCGCGAGGCTGCGGGTGGAGATCGGTCGCCTGCGCGCGCTGATCGCCAGTCATGCGCGCATCGAAGCCACCTCGGCGGGCTTCCGGCTGTCGCCGTGTACTGCAACGCCGGTGCGGGTACTGGTTCCGCCCATCGAGGGCGAACAAGCCGCGTTGGTGGCGCTGCTGGGCGATGGCGCAGCGTGGTCCACGTCGGCCTTGGCACTGGCGTTGGGCGCTGGCCAGCGCAATGTGCAGCGGGCGCTGGTGGCGCTGGAGTTTGCAGGGCAGGCGCGCTCCAGCGGGCGCGGCCGGGCGCAGCGCTGGCGGTCGATGCCCTTGAACGGATTCACGACCATCTTGTTACTCCCTGCTGCGCTGCCGATTGACTAGTGTCGGTGGCAGGCAGCCAATCGCGGACATGCCAGGAGATTGCAGCGATGAACAGTGAAACCCTGAGCCCGGCCAGGACCGTGGCGAGTGTGCATGCCGCCGAGGTGGTGCGCGAGTACGGGCCATTTGCCGGCTCGGACCCCATCAATGGCGTCAGCTTCGATGGACAGAATGTCTGGGCGGCGACCGGCGCGGCGCTGGTCGCGTTCGACCCGCGCAATGGTGAACCGGTACACACGTTGGCCGTGCCCTGTGACGCCGGCACGGCATTCGACGGTACCTATCTTTGGCAGATCGCCGAAGCACGTATCGACAAGATTGACCCGCGTAGTGGCGAGGTGCTGGCTTCGATTCCCGCGCCGGGCGCAGGGACGGATTCCGGCATGGCCTGGGCCGAAGGCAGTCTATGGGTAGGGCAGTACCGGCAGCGCAGAATCCACCAGATCGATCCGGCCAATGGCGCGATCCTGCGCACCATCGAATCGGACCGTTTCGTCACCGGCGTGACCTGGGTGGATGGCGCGCTTTGGCATGCGACCGGCGAAGGCGGGCAAAGCGACATCCGCCGCTTGCAGGCCGATACCGGCGAGGTGCTGGAGCGTCTGCAGATGCCGGACAACATCAGCGTCAGTGGGCTGGAAGCCGATGGCGGCGGGTTGTTCTATTGCGGTGGTGGTGATGACGGCCGGGTGTATGCGGTGAAGCGGCCGCGTTGAGTGGTGTTGTCGTGCTTTTACGGGTAGCTGATGTGATGTCAGCTTCGCGGCTTACGCCGCTCCCACAAGTGCTGCTGGTTGCCGAAGCACTCCGCACACCTACCAACCTTCCAATCGCTGGATACGAGAGCCCCTCTCCCGCATGCGGGAGAGGGGTTGGGGTGAGGGCAGCTTTTCGCTGCCAGCGTGGATTACAGCAATGGCACAAGCAGCAACGCGAAAATATTGATGATCTTTATCTGCGCCTGCGGCGCCCCCATCCCGTTCCCTTCCCCCGCGAGCGGGGGAAGGGCGAAGGTGCCGTGCGCAGTCGGCTTCGATCAGAGCAGCGGCACCAATAGCAACGCGACAATATTGATGATCTTGATCAATGGATTGATCGCCGGCCCAGCGGTGTCCTTGTACGGATCGCCAACCGTATCGCCAGTTACCGCAGCCTTGTGGGCTTCACTGCCCTTGCCACCGAAGTGACCATCTTCGATGTACTTCTTGGCGTTGTCCCAGGCGCCGCCGCCAGTGGTCATCGAGATCGCCACGAACAGGCCGGTCACGATGGTGCCGATCAACAAACCGCCCAGCGCCTTCGGCCCAAGCAGCAGGCCAACCACCACCGGTACTGCGACCGGTAATAGCGAAGGCACGATCATTTCCTTGATCGCCGAGCGGGTCAGCATGTCCACTGCCTTGTGATATTGCGGCTTGGCGGTGCCTTGCATGATGCCGGGAATCTCGCGGAACTGGCGGCGTACCTCTTCCACCACCGCACCCGCCGCGCGGCCCACGGCTTCCATCGCCATCGCGCCAAACAGGTAGGGAATCAAACCGCCGATCAGCAGGCCGATGATCACCGTGTGGTCGGACAGATCGAAGGCAAAGGTTTCGCCCGGATGCGCCATCTGCAGGTTGTGCGTGTAGTCGGCAAACAGCACCAATGCTGCCAATGCTGCCGAACCAATCGCATAGCCCTTGGTCACCGCCTTGGTGGTGTTGCCTACCGCGTCCAGCGGATCGGTGATGTTGCGGATTTCCGGCGGTAGATCGGCCATTTCGGCGATGCCACCTGCGTTGTCGGTGATGGGTCCATAGGCATCAAGCGCGACGATCATGCCGGCCATCGACAACATTGCGGTTGCGGCGATGGCAATACCGTACAGGCCACCAAAGTGGAACGCCGACCAGATTGCCGCACACACCGCAATCACCGGCAAAGCGGTGGATTTCATCGACACACCGAGGCCGGCGATGATGTTGGTGCCGTGACCGGTGGTTGATGCCTGCGCCACGTGCTGCACCGGCTTGTACTGGGTGCCGGTGTAGTACTCGGTGATCCACACGATCAAACCGGTCAACACCAGCCCGATCAGCGCGCAGATGTACAGGTTGGTGGCGCCGTGGCTGTTGTCGGCCATCAGCTGCGTGGTTACCGGCCAGAAGGCGATGGCCGCCAACACGCCGGAGACAATCACGCCCTTGTACAGCGCGCCCATGATCGAGCCACCGGCCTTCACCTTGACGAAGAACGCACCGATGATCGAGGCGATGATCGATACCCCGCCAAGCACCAGCGGATACAGCACCGCATTGCGGCCAACCTCCGCCATCATCATGCCGCCGAGCAGCATGGTGGCGATCACCGTCACCGCATAAGTCTCGAACAGATCGGCGGCCATGCCGGCGCAGTCGCCGACGTTGTCACCGACGTTGTCGGCGATCACCGCCGGGTTGCGCGGGTCGTCTTCGGGAATGCCGGCTTCGACCTTGCCGACCAGATCCGCACCGACGTCCGCACCCTTGGTGAAGATGCCGCCGCCCAGTCGCGCGAAGATCGAAATCAACGAGCTGCCAAAGGCCAGCCCAACCAGCGCGTGCAGGTTGTCGGCCTGGCTCAGGCCCATGCGTTGCAGAATCAGGTAATAACCGGCCACGCCAAGCAGGCCCAGGCCGACCACCAGCATGCCGGTGATCGCGCCGCCACGGAACGCCACATCCATGGCTGCACTCATGCCATTGCGTGCGGCTTCGGCAGTGCGCACATTGGCGCGTACCGATACGTTCATGCCGATGTAGCCGGCAGCGCCGGACAGCACCGCGCCGATCGCAAACCCAATCGCCGTATACCAGCTGAGGAAGAAACCTACCAAGACGAACAGCACCACGCCGACGATGGCGATGGTCAGGTATTGGCGGTTGAGATAGGCCCGCGCGCCTTCCTGGATGGCGGCGGCGATTTCCTGCATGCGGGCATTGCCGGCAGGTTGGCGTAGGACCCATTGGGCCGAGATGATGCCGTAGACGATGGCGACAGCGGCGCAGACAAGCGAAAGCACAAGACCGTACTGTTCGAGCATGACCCCTCCAGCGTTGGTGGATGCCATCCAGCTGTGGATGAAGCGGGGACACGCCGGGTAGATCGAAGCACTGGAACAGACCCGGGCCGCATGCGGCTGTGGTACGTGTCGCTGTGTTCAAACACTCTGAGGCCGCCCGAGTATGACTGGCAGCTGTCTCCACCGCCAGCGGCCGCTTCTTGCTGCTCGGTTCAGTCAAGGGGTGGCAACGTCGGCGCCTGTCCTTGTGGAACTGCTGCCGATGAAAGCCCTGCTTACCCTTGCCGCGACGGTGTTGTTGCCGCTGCCATTGCTGGCGGCCCCCACCAAACCCGAGATCGAGCGCCCGGCAGCCACAGCGCAGGCCATCGGTGCAGTGCACACCGTGCGGCAGATTCCCGAAGCCTGTACCCGCATCGAAGGGCGCTTTACGGATACGGCGGCGCAGCCGTATGACATGCAGCTGGTGCGCACCAGCGCGCAGTGCCAGCCGCGCGCCTTGTTTCTGGATGCCAGCAAGGTCAATCCAAGCGAGGCGAGCGGTTGGAAACTAAACGAAGTGGTGCGCGTACCGTCGGCGGCCTGTAGTTCACAGCAGGCGCTGATTGAAGTGTGGCGCAAACCGGCGGGCCAGCAGGTGGCGCTGGACGGACAGGGCCAGAACCGTGTCTATCTTGAAGACGCCAAGGCGGAGGCTGCGGCGGGTCGTCTGGCGGCGTTGCCGGCGTACTCCGCGAAACTGGCAATGCAGGGTGCCGCCTGCCGATGACGCTTGCTGTGTTGCGAGCTCAGTGTTGTCGTGCGGGGGCGATATCGCCGTCGTGCTGTGCGATCTGCTGGCCGACGCGGTAGCCCGCAGCGGCCAGGACACAGACGGCAAAAAAACCAAGCATCCCGATCAGTATCTTGCGGAACATGGTGCACCGCCTGTGTGGAGACCCTGGGCGGAGGATGCGCCGCCGACTGCGGCGGCACACCTGTCTGAAGTCATGGCCTGCGCCCGGAGCGGGAGCGCCGAACCATGCTCGGCTAAAGCGCCTCACCTGTAGAGCCGAGCCATGCTCGGCTGGGGCTCTATCGGGAAAGCCTCTGCCGAGCATGGCTCGGCACTACAGTGCAGCCGCCTCTGCCGAGCATGGCTCGGCACTACATTTTCTGCTTAGCCTTCCCAGCCCACCAGCTTCTTGGCTACTGCCACATTCTTCAACGTCACGTACTTGGGCAAACCATCGCGGCCATAGGGCAGCGGCGCTTCGCCGCGGATCAGCGGCTGCAGGTAGCGGCGCGCTTTCTCGGTGATGCCGAAACCATCCTTGCGGATGAAGCCGGCCGGCATCTTCTTCTCGTGGTTGGCAACCTTGGACAGCGGCGCTGCCTCGATCTTCCAGCGGTAAGGCACATCCGAGCTGCGCACGATCACCGGCATCACCGAATTGTGCCCCTTCAGCGCGAACTGCACCGCTGCCTTGCCCACGGCCTGCGCCTGTTCCCAGTCGGTCTTCGAGGCGATATGGCGGGCCGAGCGCTGCAGATAGTCGGGCAGGGTCCAATGCACCTTGTAGCCGAGTTCGGCCTTGACCTTGCCGGCCAGGTAGGAGGCCACGCCGCCGAGCTGGGTATGGCCGAAGGAGTCCTTGACCCCACCGGCGTCGGCAACGAACTGGCCGTCGGCGGTGTGGATGCCTTCGCTGGCCACCACCACGCAGAAGCCAACCTTCTCGACGACCTGCTTCACCTTGGCCAGGAATACCGGCTCGTCATAGGCGCGCTCCGGCAGCAGGATGATCTGCGGTGCATCGTCGGGGTTCTCGCCAGCCAGGCCGGCGGCCGCCGCCAGCCAGCCGGCGTGGCGGCCCATCGCTTCGTAGATGAACACGCGGGTGGAGGTTTCGGCCATTGCCGCCACATCCAGCGCCGCTTCGCGCACCGACACGGCGGTGTACTTGGCGGCTGAGCCGAAGCCGGGGCAGGTGTCGGTCACCGCCAGGTCGTTGTCGATGGTCTTGGGCACGCCCACGCAGGTCAGCGGGTAGCCGTATTCCTTGGCCAGCTGCGAAACCTTCAGTGCGGTATCGGCCGAATCGTTGCCGCCGTTGTAGAGGAACCAGCGCACGTCATGCGCCTTGAAGACCTCCAGCAGCCGCTCATATTTGGCGCGGTCGGCATCCAGCGACTTGAGCTTGTAGCGGCACGAGCCGAAGGCCCCGCCCGGGGTGTGGGCGAGCGCCGCTATGTTGGCTGCCGACTCCTTGGAGGTGTCGATCAAGTCCTCGCGCAGCGCGCCGAGAATACCGTTGCGCGCGGCCAACACCTTGATTTTCTTCGATCTTGCTTCAGCGATGACGGCCGAGGCGGTGGCATTGATGACGGCGGTGACGCCGCCGGACTGCGCATACAGCAGGGTGCCTTTGGACATGGGCAATACTCTCCAGACTGGGGGACATTCCGGGACATTGGCCGGATGCGGTAAGCTGCACATATTGCGGTGCAGCGTGAATCGGCCCATGAGTCTAACGCCGCTGTCCGTCCCGTTTCCTCAAAACATATGGGAGTCAGGAATGCGATTGGTTCTGTTGGGACCGCCCGGTTCGGGCAAGGGCACGCAGGCAACGAGCCTGAAGGAACAACTGCAGGTTCCGCACATTTCCACCGGTGACCTGCTGCGCGCCGAAGTGGCCGCCGGCACCGAACTGGGCAAGCAGGCTAAGGCGGTGATGGATGCCGGCAACCTGGTGTCCGACGATATTCTGCTGGGCATGCTGGAATCGCGCCTGTCGCAGGCCGATACCTCCAAGGGCTTCATCCTGGACGGCTACCCGCGCAACGTGGCCCAGGCCAATGCGCTGGGCGAGCTGCTGGCCAAGCTGAACCAGCCGCTGGACGCCATCGTGCAGCTGGATGTGCCGACCGAACTGCTGGTCGAGCGCATCGCTGGCCGCGCCCAGGAGCAGGGCCGTGCCGATGACAATCCGGAATCGGTGCGTCAGCGTCTGCAGGTCTACAACGATTCCACCGCACCGGTGATCGATTTCTACGCTGCCAAGGGCACCTTGGCGCGCGTTGACGGTGTTGGCGCGCTGGACGAAGTGCTGGCCCGCATCCTGGCGGCGATCAAGCGCTGAGGATGCCGCGCTGTGGCGGGTGACCGTCGCAGCGCACAGCGGCCTGGCCGCTCAGGACGCCGCACATACTGAAACGCCCGGATCCATGAGCTGGATCCGGGCGTTTCGTTTGTAAAAGCCAGCTAAGGGCGTGCTCACGGCCCCATCAGCATGAGCTCCCTGGGGATGGCCTCTTGGGGAGTAGGACCTGAGGGATACTGAGGCTGGCGTCACGTATTCTCACTGTGAAGCGTGTGTGACGGTATCGGGGAATCCCCTACAGACGTTAGGGGTACACCTACACGGCTTCAGGCTTACCCCTTGGCGGCGCGCATCGGCGACAATCTGCGGATGAGCAAGATCCATATTCTCGGCATTGCCGGTACTTTCATGGGCGGTGTGGCCGCCTTGGCCCGCGAACTTGGCCATCAGGTCGAAGGCAGCGATCAGGCGGTGTATCCGCCCATGTCCACCCAGCTGGAAACGCTGGGGATCAAGTTGGCGCAAGGGTATCTACCCGGCAATATCAGCCCGGATTGCGACGAAGTGGTGGTCGGCAACGCGCTTTCGCGCGGCAACCCGGCGGTGGAGGCGGTGCTGGACTCGGGGCGTCGTTATACCTCCGGCGCGCAGTGGCTGTCCGAGCAGGTACTGCCCGGCCGTGACACGCTGGCCGTCGCCGGTACCCATGGCAAGACCACCACCACCACCATCCTGGCCTATCTGCTGCAGGCGGCCGGGCGCGAGCCGGGTTTCCTCATTGGCGGTGTGGCCGAGGATTTCGGGGTGTCGGCGCGGTTGGGAACGGGGCGCGAATTTGTTGTTGAAGCCGACGAATACGACACCGCGTTCTTCGACAAGCGCAGCAAGTTCGTCCACTACCGGCCGCTGGTTGCCATCCTCAATAATCTGGAATTCGACCACGCCGATATCTTCCCGGACGTGGCCGCGATCCAGCGCCAGTTCCATCATCTGGTGCGTACCGTGCCGGGCCGTGGCCGCCTGATCGTCAACGGCGAAGACAAGCACCTGGCCGAAGTGCTGGCGATGGGCTGCTGGACGCCGGTGGAACGCTTCGGCTTCGATCACTCGCTGGAATGGAGCGCTCGGCTGATCAATGCCGATGGCAGCGTCTTCGCGGTGCTGCATCGGGGTACCGAAGTGGCGACGGTGGAGTGGTCGCTGCTGGGCCGGCACAACGTGCTCAATGGTCTGGCGGCGTTGGCCGCAGCGCACGCGGTCGGCGTTGATGTGGCCAGCGTCGCGCCTGCGTTGGCGGGCTTCCATAGTGTCAAGCGGCGCATGGAGGTCATCGGCCAGGCGCAGGGCGTCACCATCTATGACGACTTTGCCCATCACCCCACCGCCATCCACACCACGCTGGAAGGCTTGCGCGCCAAGGTGGGCGCTGCGCGCATCGTGGTGGCGATGGAGCCGCGCAGCAATTCGATGCGGCTGGGCGCGCATTCGCAGGCCTTGGCGCCGTCATTGGATATCGCCGATGCAGTGGTGTTTCTGGCCCGTCCGGAGCTGCCCTGGGATGCTGCCAAGGTGATCGAGGCGGTGCGTGGTGATGCACTGGCCGTTGCCGATACCGATGCATTGCTGGTCAAACTTGGTGATGTCGCGCGTGCAGGCGACCACGTGGTGTTCATGTCCAACGGTGGTTTTGATGGCGCACCGCGGCGCTACCTTGCGCAGTTGCAAGGCGGCTGATGCGGTGTGATTGCAGCCGGGTTGCGTGCAACCCGGCGCTGCACTGAGTGCAGTGAAGTGGGCGATGAATTGTCGCCACAGTGCGGTGGAGTACCATCGCTACTGTCTGCCGAATATCTGTAGTTGCCCGGATGATGCAATCGTCAACTCTTGCTTTGTTTCCCCTGCACGCGGTGTTGTTGCCCGGTGCGGCTTTGGGCCTGCGCGTATTCGAACCGCGCTACCTGGACCTGGTGCGCGAATGCGGCCGCAACGGCAGCACCTTCGGTGTCTGTCTGATACTTGAGGGAGAGGAAGTCGGCGCGCCGGCGACCCCGGCGGCCTGGGGCGTTGAGGCCGTGGTCGAGGATTTCGATGTAGGTGCCGACGGCGTGCTGGTATTGCGGCTGCGCGGTGCGCGTCGCTTCCATGTGGTGGCAACCCACGTGCGTGACAGCGGCCAGGTGATGGCCGAGGTGGAGTGGTGCGAGCGCGACAGCGACGACGAGCTGCAGCCCGAGCACGGTTTGCTGGGCACCTTGTTGGAACACATCCTTGAACAGGTCGGCGGTGCGTATGCCGCTGCTGGTCCGGCGCAGTTGGATCAGGCCGCATGGGTGGGTTGGCGGCTGGCCGAGTTGCTGCCGCTGCGCGAGACCCAGCGCCTGCAGCTGGTGCAGGAGAACGATCCACGCGAGCGCTTGAATCGCCTGCTGGAATGGATCCCCGAACTCGATGTGCCCATCGAAGAAGATTTGTAGGGCGAGCGTTGCTGGGCGCCGTTTGCGGTTGCTGTTTGTAATTGCAGCTTGTGGGAGCGGCGTAAGCCGCGAAGCCGGGATATCGCCGGCGGACGGGCTGGGCGCGGGGTCAGATCTTGCCAGCTTCGCGGCTTACGCCGCTCCCACAGTGTTGTGATGGATTGCTGTGAAAGCCATTGCCGAGCATGGCTCGGCACTACCGGATTGCTGGGCAGTTCCCCACCGAGCACGGCTCGGCACTACGCTCCCTCCCTTGCGCCGAAGGCGTAGGGGAGGGTTGGGGATGGGTAGTTTTTGAAGCCTTCGCGCGGTGCGCGCTTCGCGGCTTACGCCGCTCCTACAGTGTTGTGATGGATTGCTGGGAAAGCCCCTGCCGAGCATGGCTCGGCACTACCGGATTGCTGGGAAAGCCCCTGCCGAGCATGGCTCGGCACTACGCTCCCTCCCTTGCGCCGAAGGCGTAGGGGAGGGTTGGGGAGGGGTGGCTTTTGAGGCTTCGCGCGGTGCGCGCTTCGCGGCTTACGCTGCTGCCACCGTGCGGTGATGGATTGCAGGGAAAGCCCCTGCCGAGCATGGCTCGGCATTACGGTTTTTCGCGGATCATCAACAATGGCAGGCCGGTCTCCGGCTGCACCTGCTGCTGGGTTTCCAGTCCGTCCAGCGATTGCTTGAGCGCGTCCAAGGCCGGATCAACGCCGCGCAGTGGCCGCCACATGCCAAACAGCTTCAGGTGCCGCTGGTAACGCAGGGTCTGTGCGCTGCCCAGCCATACCGTGGTTTGCCCCGGTTGCAGGCGCGCCGAGGACGGCCATAACCGCAGTGCGTAGACTTCATCCGGGCGTTCGCCGGGGTGCAGCATCAGCAATGCTTCGACATTGGTGTCCAGCGTGGCCGGCAGTACCGGCACCTGCTGCGGGGTGGCCTTCATGTCCAGCATCATCAGCGCTTCCTGCCAGCCCGCCTGCGTCTGCCGGTGCCAACCGTTGCGCTCGAGTTGCTGCTGCAGGGCGGGCAGCGGCCCTGCCACCTGCACGTCCAGCGGCCAACGCTGGTCGTCATCGAAATCATTGCGCCGTGCCGGCAGCTCGCGCCAGCCCTGTTGCCACCAGTGCGAGGCATCCATCAAGGCCGGAGCCTCCGCCGCCGGTTCGAATTTGGCCAGCTTGGCCGGCACATTGCGCGGTGCATACCAGAGCCCGGCAATCAGGAACACGCCATAGAACAGCCAGGCAACCGGCTTGACCCAGAACGAACGGTTGAAGCGGCGGCGGTAGGCGATGCCCAGCACCAGCAGCCAGAACAGGCCGAACAACATGCCGCCGATGACATCACTGAGCCAGTGCGCGCCAAGATAGATGCGGGCAAAGCCAATCACCGTGACCACCGCACCGGACAGCAGATACGGCCACACGCGGGTACGGCCGGGCAGCTCGCGGCCGATCAACACCGCAAAGAAACCAAAGGTGATGGTGGCCATGGTCACCGCCACCGACGGAAAGCCAAAGCCGCTGCTGGCGGCGGGCGGCCGCACCACATCCACCGTGGCACCCAGCAGCTTGGTCAGCGCAAGGCCGAAGGCCAGTGCCGCCAGCCAATGGAATACCGCCATCCAGCGCCGCCGCCAGGCCAGGTAACCCATGCCGGCTGCGATTGCCGGCAACAGCACCTGCCAGTCACCCAGCGACGCCAGTGCCGCCATCGGGTAGTCGGCCAGCGGGTTGCGCAAGGCCAACATGAGCCGGTGTACGGCCAGATCCAGGGCCAGCGGTTCACCGTGCCCCACCACCACCATCAACAGCACGAACCAGCCCCAACCCAGCACCAGCAACATCAGCGCCAGCATTGCCAGCGGCACCGACTCGCGACGCTTGGGATCGAATACATCGGTCAGCGAGTGGCCGAGGAAATGCGGGTGACGGTGCGACCAGGCCAGCAGGCGCGCCAGCCAACCGTCCATGCGCGCCGCCGACCAGCGGTAGCTGTACAGCACGATGGCCCATACCAGACCCAGCAAGGTGCCCAGCAGTGCCAGCACCACGAACAGGCGCCCGGCCACCGCCGCCACTGCATCGTAGGCCTGCCCCAAAGCCCAGCCGGGCAGCAGGAACAACACCGCCCAGGACAGGCAGGCAAGGCCGCTGGCCTTGAGGTAGCTGCTGAAACGCATGTTGGCCATGCCCGCAATGGCCGGCACGAACGGCCGGATCGCGCCCACATAGCGTGCGATCAGAATGCTCTTGAAGGCATTGCGGCGGAACATGACTTCGCCGCGGTCCAGCAGCTGCGGGTAGCGGCTGAACGGCCACACGCCGCGCAGTCGATCGCCCCAGCGACGGCCCACCCAATAGCTCAGGCCATCGCCGGCAAAGGCGCCCAAGGTTGCGCAGACCACGGCATACGGGCCGGACAGCTCGCCCATGCCAATCAGTACACCCACCGCGATCATCAGCGGCAGCGCCGGCACGATGGCACCGAGGATGATCACGGCATCACAGAAGGCAATGGCGAAGATCGCCAGGCCAGCGAGGACGGGATGGGCTGCGATCCACGCGAGCGTGGCATCGATCCAGGAAGAATTCATCTGCCGATTATAAAGGGAAGCCCCAGTCAGACCGATGGCAGCGACGGAGGTTCAGTGGATCGGCAGGGTTCTCGTTCACTTGCGATGCCGGTCAATGAATGCCACCGCGGGCACTAGAATGTCGCAATGACTGAATCTTCACCGGCTACCCCCGTTGCCCTGAAAGCTGACAGCTTCGGGCAGATCCTGCTGATGCAGGGCCCGCACGGGCAATTCGTGCGTCGCGACCTGGGCGCGACCCCGCTGTGGCTGCGGCTGCCGGCCTGGTGGCTGGCGCGGCGCGAGGCGCGGGCGTTGGCCAAGCTCGATGGCATGGAGGCTACACCGCGTCTATTGGCCTGGGACGGGCATTGGCTGGACCGCAGTTATATGGAAGGGGCGGCCATGTACCAGCGTCCGCCGCACGGTGACCTGGCGTATTTCCGTGCCGCGCGCCGGCTGCTGCAACGCGTGCACCGGCATGGCATCGCCCATAACGACCTGGCCAAGGAAGCCAACTGGCTGGTACGCGAGGATGGCTCACCGGCCTTGATCGATTTCCAGCTGGCGGTGTGCGGCAATCCGCGCTCGCGCTGGATGCGGCTGCTGGCGCGCGAGGACCTGCGCCACCTGCTCAAGCACAAGCGCATGTATTGCCGGCAGGCGTTGACCCCGGTGGAGTTGCGCCTGCTCAAGCGGCATTCGTGGGTACGTGAGCTGTGGTTTGCCACCGGCAAACCGGTCTACCGTTTCGTCACCCGTCGCATCCTGCATTGGGAAGACAACGAGGGGCAGGGGCCCAAGCCTTGAGCAGTGATGTGCGGGCGCACGAGGTCGAGATCTCGCCGGGCGCGTTGCTGCATCCGCTTTTGCCGGGCAGTCATTTCGCGCATGCCGCGCGGATCAGTCTGGTTCGCGGGCCCGACAGCGCCGTGCAGGCCTATCTGGACATCGCCCGGCAGGTGCCTGCCTGGTTTGACGGTTTGATGCGCATGCGCAATGCGGGCATGCGGCGGCTGGGAATGAAGGACCTGGGCGCCATACGCAGCGTGCCGACACACGTGCCGCCCCAGCTCGCGAGCGGGGATCGGCTGGGAATATTCACGCTGCAGGCGTTGCGGGCCGATGGCGTAGTGCTGGGTGACAGCGACCGCCACCTGCGGGTGGATCTATCGCTGGAGCTGCAGCCGGCAGATGAGGGCTGCGAGCTGCAACTGAGCACCGTGGTGCATCTGCACCGACCCTTCGGCCGGTTATACATGTTGCCGGTGGCACCGTTGCACCGGCGCATCGTGCCGCGTCTGCTGGAAACTTACGCGCGGCGGTTGTCAGCGCCAGCACGCGGCTGAGGGCCCACTGCCGGTTCTGGCTGGCAGCGACCGAAAGCCCTGTCCAATGACCGGCTGCAACTCAGCGCAGCTCGAGCAACTGCTTGCCTGTGAAGCTGCGCTTGCTGTCGAAGTCGTAAGCAATGGTCACCTGGCCATCGTCGGCACAGGCATGGCAGCTGCGCAGCGGCGTGCTGTACAGCAGGCGCACGCCGCCTTCGGGCAGGGGCTTGGTGCCGCTGGCAACGGCCGGGGCGAACGGGCCGGAGTCCGGATGCTTGGCGCTGAACGCCTTGTAGGCAGTGGAGGCGCGCGCTGCATCGTCGAGCACATCTTCATCCACGTCGATGGCCTGGCCGTTGGCATCCACCAACCAGGTGCCCTGGTTGGTATTGGCGCGGAACGGGAACTCCAGCGTGGCAACGCCGATGCCGTCGACGTTCTGCCACGCCGTGACATAACCGGGCTTGCCCTGCGCGGACAAAGTGCTGGCAGCGGCCAGTGCAGCCGGTGTGGCGCCGCCATCGCGCATTGTCTGCAGCAGGCAGTTGTCAGCGGCGGTACTGCTGTTGCGACAGGCTTCCACCGAGCCCTGCCAGACCGCGTTGGGGCCGATGCGGGCCGCCGCCTCGCCCAGCCCGGTGGTCTGCGCGGTGACATCCTTGGCTGGCGGCGGTGTCTGCGCGGCTGGCTGCGGTTTCTGGCAGGCGGCCAGGGCCAGCACCAGCAGTAAGGGTGAAGCTTGAAGCAGCGTTTTCATCGGGAATCCCTGCGCGATATCGCACCAGTATCGACATCGCGCATGAACGCAAAATGTCGCTGATGAAACGCCTGGCGGGACTGTGCGGGAAGGCCGGTATCGGCATAATGCCGATTGCTTTCTTACCGGTTCTGGAGTGCGTATGAGCAGCTTGCAAGGCAAGACCCTTTTCATCACCGGCGCTTCACGCGGTATCGGCCTGGCCATTGCCCTGCGCGCGGCGCGCGACGGTGCCAATGTCGCCATCGCGGCCAAGTCGGCGGTCCCCAATCCGAAGTTGCCGGGCACCATCCACAGCGCTGCCGCAGCGGTCAATGCCGCCGGTGGGCAGGGCCTGGCATTGAAGTGCGACATCCGCGAAGAAGAACAGGTCAATGCAGCGGTGGCGGCCACCGTGGATACCTTCGGTGGCATCGACATCCTGGTCAACAATGCTTCGGCAATCTGGTTGCGCGGCACCCTGCAGACGCCGATGAAGCGTTTCGACCTGATGCAGCAGGTCAACGCACGCGGCAGTTTCCTGTGCGCACAGGCCTGCCTGCCGCACCTGCTGCAGGCGCCGAACCCGCATATCCTCACCTTGGCACCGCCGCCCAGCCTGGACCCGAAATGGTGGGCGCCGCATACGGGTTACACCCTGGCCAAGATGGGCATGAGTTTCGTCACCTTGGGCTTGGCTGCGGAGTTCGGCCCGCAGGGCGTGGCGGTGAATGCATTGTGGCCGCGCACGGTGATCGCCACTGACGCGATCAACATGATTCCCGGCGTGGATGTGAGCGGCTGCCGCAAGCCGGAGATCATGGCCGATGCCGCGCATGCGGTGTTGACCCGGACCGCGGCCGGTTTCAGTGGGCAGTTCCTGCTGGACGACGAGGTGCTGGCCGAAGCAGGCATCACCGATTTGTCAGGTTATGCGATGGACCCGTCGCGTCCATTGATGCCGGACCTGTTTCTCTGATTGCCTCGCCCCCTTGCGCTGAAGGCACAAGGGGGGAGCCCTGTAATGCCGAGCCATGCTCGGCACTACGCTCCCTCCCTTGCGCCGTAGGCGTAGGGGAGGGTTGGGGAGGGGTTGGTTTTCAGGCCAGTTCCAGCATCAGCAGCTTCGCGGCTTACGCCGCTCCTACAGCCTGCGCGGAGCGGCTCAGTGCTCGATGTGCTCCGGCAGTTCATGCCCGCAGCGGTTGCAGTACTGCGCTTTGAACTCATGGCCTTCATGCCCGCAGACCGTGCAGCCACGGTTGTCGTGGCGGCTTTCGCGCAGCATGTTGCCGGCCAGCTCGGCGGTGTAGATGCCGGTGGGCACGGCCAGGATGCTGTAGCCGATCAGGATCAGCGCCGAGGTGATGAAGCGGCCCAGCGTGGTATGCGGGACGATGTCGCCAAAGCCGACCGTGGCCATCGTCACCACCGCCCAGTACATGCTGGTCGGGATGTTGCTGAAGCCGTATTGCGGGCCTTCGATCACATACATCAAGGCGCCGGCGATGATGGCGATGGTCACCACCATCGACAGGAACAGCAGGATCTTGCGCCGGCTGCGCCACAGTGCCGCCATCAGCACGCCGCTTTCCTCGATGTAGCGGGTCAGCTTGAGGATGCGGAATACCCGCAGCAGGCGCAGCACACGCACCACCAGCAGGCTCTGCGTGCCGGGGATGAAGAAGGAAATATAGGAGGGCAGGATCGCCAGCAGGTCGATGATGCCCCAGATGCTGAACGCATAACGCAGGGGCCGCCGCACCACCAGCAGGCGCAGCACGTACTCGGCGGTGAACAGCAGGGTGAAGCCCCATTCGACGACATAGAAGCCGGTGGCCCAGGCCACGTGGATGCGTTGCACGCTGTCGAACATCACCACCAGCACGCTGATGAGGATGGCCCAGACCAGCAGCAGGTCGAAACGCCGCGAGGGCGGGGTATCGGTACGGTGGATGATGTCGAACCAGCGGCGGCGCCAACCGCTGTCGCTGGCCGGGTTCAGTTGGGGGGCAGAGAACAGTCGCATGTGCCCATTGTGCCGCAGCCCCGTGGAATGGAGGACAATGGCACATTCATACCCACTGATCTGGAACGCCATGACCGCTGTCGTCGAGCCGCTGTTGTCCCTGTCCAATTACTACCTGCCGGTCTATCGCCCGCGCCAGCTGGTGCTGGAGCGAGGCCAGGGCGCGCGACTGTGGGATACGCAGGGCCGTGAGTTCATCGACCTGGCCGCCGGCATCGCCGTGTGCAGCCTGGGTCACAACAACCCGGACCTGAAGGCCGCGTTGTTCGAACAGGCCAACAAGCTGTGGCACACCAGCAACATGTTCTACAGCGAGCCGCCGCTGCACCTGGCGCAGGAGCTGGTGGAGGCCTCGCGTTTCGCCAAGCGCGTGTTCCTGTGCAACTCCGGCGCCGAAGCCAACGAAGTGGCGATCAAGCTGGTGCGCAAGTGGGCCAGTGCGCAGGACCGTGGCCCGGACAAGCGTTTCATCGTGACCTTCCGCGGCAGTTTCCACGGCCGCACCCTGGCGACGGTGACCGCTACCGCACAGCCGAAGTACCAGGAAGGCTACGAGCCGCTGCCCGGTGGCTTCCGTTATGTCGATTTCAACGACGTGGCCCAGCTTGAAGAAGCGATGGCCGGCGGCGACGTGGCCGCAGTGATGTTCGAACCGGTGCAGGGCGAAGGCGGGGTGATGCCTGCCTCGGCCGAGTTCATGCGTCGCGCCCGTGAGCTGTGCGACCAGCACGACGCGCTGCTGGTGCTGGATGAAATCCAGGTCGGCATGGGCCGCACCGGCGAGCTGTTCGCGCATTGGCACTGGGGCGTGACCCCGGACATCGTCACCCTGGCCAAGGCACTGGGCGGCGGTTTCCCGATCGGCGCGATGCTGGCCGGCCCCAAGGTTGCCGACATCATGGGCGTGGGCGCGCACGGCAGCACCTTCGGTGGCAATCCGCTGGCGGCGGCGGTGGCCCGCGTGGCGCTGCGCAAGCTGGCTTCCGACGAGATCAAGGCCAACGTGGTTCGCCAGTCGGCTGCGCTGAAAGCGGGGCTGGAAGCCATCGGCGAAGAGTTCGGTGTATTCGAACAAGTGCGTGGCATGGGCCTGATGTTGGGCGCGGTGCTCAAGCCCGAGTACGTGGCTGATATCGGCGTGCTGTTGGATCTGGCCGCTGAAAAGCAGGTGCTTATCCTGCAGGCCGGCACCAGCGTGCTGCGCTTCGTGCCGGCGCTGAACATCAGCGATGAAGAACTCGCAGAAGGCATCAAGCGCGTGCGTGAAGCGATTGCGGCGTATATGGCGTCGCGCTGAGTCAGGCTTGCACAGCTCGCGCAGGCCGGGTGAGCGGCCTGCTGCAGCTTGGCTTCTCCGGCGGGGAGAGGGGTTGTCCAATGGGGGCGCTCAGTCTGGGCTGGGCGCTCCGTCGTCGGCATGTGTCGCTGGGGGAACAGCCGCTCTTACGTTTGCATTCTAGAATGCGGCCAGGCATCGCCGTCGGCTGATTGCTGTCCGTTTCAACTGTTCTGTGCTGCCCAGGCTGGCTGCTGTCGAGGTTTGATATGCCTGCGCCGGATGCCGTCGTCAGATCGGATGCGCAGTGCCCTAGCGGGCATGGGCGTGTGCTTTCAGCAGAGGGGCAGGGCTAGGGCGGGAAGCCACATCGGTGACTTTCCGTGTTGTCTTGTAAATATCAAACAGGGGCTGGTGTCTTGGGATGCAGCGGATCTGAACTTCGCTGCTTGCCCGTGGCTGGCGGGTACTTGTGTAGACGTCAGCGTATGAATTTCGCATTGCATTTTCTGCGGGTCGCGGCCTTCAGAGGCGGCTTTGCGCGCCGCTATTCCATGTATGAGCAGGCTTCCAGGAAGGCGTCGCTGATGGCACGCCGGCCGGAAATGAAACTGAACCGCCACATCAAGGCGCCAGTGCGCGCCACTCCATATTGCGTCACCCAGGGGACCACGTGTCGAAGCTAACTTTTTTCCCGTTCGGAAAGGCCTTCCGGCGCTTGTGCCGAGTACCCGTGGCCTTGCTCTTGTCCGCTTGCCTTGCATCCGGTGCACAGGCGGCGTCGATTCCCGCGCCGGTGACAATCGACTTCAACTCCTCAGGCTTCGCGGAGCTTAAGGATCATGGCTCAACCGAGTTCAACCAGGGCGATTTCAGGATCACTCATAGCGCCAGCAACTGGTTGCAGCTATCTGTTTCTGGCAAGGACGGGTCTCCCGCTTTGTATGCGCAGTGGTTAGGTCTCGACGCGACCGTCAGCGTCGAGACGGTGTCCGGAAACGAATTCAGCTTCACGGGGTTCTACGTCGAATTAATTGACTCCCTCGCGGGGGGGATCATGAATATCGTGGGCTACAAGGATGGTGTGCCGGTCGGTGCCCAGTCCACGGGGCCAGGGTTCGGGGCATTTGTCGGCAAGTACACCGTGAGCTTGGATCCGTCCGTCTTCGGCAATGTCGACAAGGTCGTCATTACGTCCGGTCCGGGCGGTTTTGACGTTATTTTCGACCAGTTCGTGTTCGCCACCGCTGCTGACACCACCGCGCCCACCGTCACCAACGTCACTTCCAGCACCGCCAACGGCAGCTACAAAATCGGCGATGTTGTTTCCGTCCAGGTCAATTTCAGCGACGCGGTGACGGTCACCGGAACGCCGCAGCTGATTCTGGAAACCGGTGCGATCGACCGGGTGATCAACTACGCCAGCGGCAGTGGCACCAGCACGCTGACCTTCAGCTACACCGTGCAGGCCGGTGACAGCACCCCCGACCTGGATTACGTGGCCAGCAACTCGCTGTCCTTGAACGGCGGCAGCATCAAGGACGCGGCAGTTAACAATGCGGTGCTCATCCTGCCTTCGCCCGCCACGGCCGGTTCGCTGGGCGCGAACAAGAACCTTGTCATCGACGGCGTGGCACCCAGTGTCACCGGCATCACGATCAGCGGTTCGCCCGCCAGCACCGACAGCTCGATAGCCTTCACTGTGGCCTTCAGCGAGCCGGTGAGCGGCGTCTCCATGGACGACTTCACCCTGACGGCTACCGGGACCGCATCCGGCAGCATCGCCGTCGTGTCGGCCTCGAGCGGCACGATGTACGACGTCACCGTCGCCTCGATCAGTGGCAACGGCACGCTCAAGCTTGACCTCAAAGCTTCCACCAACATTGCCGACCCGGTCGGCAACACCGGCGTGGCCGCGTTCACCTCCGGCGCCGCCCATACCGTTGCCTTTGCTACCGCGCCGGGCGCGCCGACCATCGGCACGGCGACGGCTGGCGACGGCCAGGCCACGGTGACCTTCACCGCGCCGGGCAGCAACGGCGGCTCGGCCATCACCACCTACACCGCTACCGCCAGCCCCGGTGGCGCGTTTGGCACCTGCGCCGGGCCGGCGGCGTGCACCGCCACCATTACCGGTCTCAGCAACGGCACCGGCTATACGTTCACCGTGACGGCCACCAATGCCACCGGCACCAGCGTGGCTTCGGCCGCGTCGAACGCGGCCACGCCCAAGGGCAACCAGACCATCACCTTTGCGCAACCCACCAGCTACAACTTCGGCGCCACGCCGACCCTGAGTGCTTCGGCCAGCTCCGGGCTCGCGGTTGTCTTCAGCTCGTCCACGACCGGCGTGTGCACGACCACCTCCGGCGGCGCGCTGACTTTCGTCACCGCTGGCACCTGCACCATCGACGCCGACCAGGCCGGCAACAGTTTCACCAATGCCGCCACCACGGTCACCCACAGCTTCACCGTCAGCGCCATCGCCCCCGATGCGCCGACCATCGGCACCGCAACGGCCGGGGACACCCAGGCCACGGTGACCTTCAGCGCGCCGGCCTCCACCGGGGGGGCGGCCATCAGCCCCAACGGCTACACCGTCACTGCCAATCCGGGCGGCGCTACCGGCACCGGCTCCAGTTCGCCAATCACCGTTACCGGCCTGACCAACGGGGTCAGCTATACCTTCACCGTCGCCGCGACCAACAGCGCCGGCAACGGTGCTTCGTCAAGCGCGTCCAACAGTGTCATCCCGGCAGCGGCCCAGAAGATCACCTTCAGCAACCCCGGTGCGCAGAACTTCGGCACCACGCCTGTGCTGAGCGCGACCTCCGATTCGGGGCTGACCCCATCGTTCTCCTCGGCCAGCACCGGCGTGTGCACGATTACCGGCGGCGGCGCGCTGACCTTCATCAGCGCCGGCAGCTGCACCATCAATGCCAACCAGATCGGCAACGGCAGCTATCTGGCGGCGCCCCAGGTCAGCCAGTCGTTCCCCGTCAACGCGATCGTTCCCGGCGCGCCGACCATCGGTACGGCCACCCCGGGCGGCACCCAGGTCAGCGTAGCCTTTGCCGCACCGGCCAATAGCGGCGGCACCCTCATCACCGGCTACACGGTGACCGTCAGCCCGGCGGACGTGGCGCCGGTAAACGGTGCGGCCTCGCCGATCGTGGTCACCGGCCTGACCAACGGGCAGGCCTACACGTTCACCGTCACCGCGACCAACAGCGCCGGCACCGGGCCTTCGTCAAACGCGTCCAACAGTGTCATCCCGGCAGCGACCCAGACGATCACCTTCAACAACCCCGGTGCGCAGAACTTCGGCACCACGCCGACGCTGAGCGCGAGCTCCGATTCGGGGCTGACCCCGACGTTCACCTCGTCCACAACCGGGGTGTGCACGATCACCAGCGGCGGTGCGCTGACCTTTGTCACCGCCGGCACCTGCACCATCAACGCCGACCAGGCCGGTAGTGGCAGTCATCTTGCAGCGAGCCAGGTCAGCCAGTCCTTCACCGTCAACGCGGTGTTACCTGGCGCACCGATAGTCGGCACGGTCACGGTGACCGGCGTAGGGCAGGTGGCAGTGGCGTTCACCGCGCCGGCCAGCGACGGCGGCGCGGCAATCACCGATTACACGGTCACTTCCAATCCGGACGGGGTGACCGGCAGCGGTACGAGCTCGCCGATCACCATCAGCGGCCTGGGTACGGGCAAGAGCTACACCTTCAGCGTGACCGCGACCAACAGCACGGGCACCGGCGCGTCGTCGGCGGCCTCCAACACCGTCACCACGATGGCACCCCAGCTCATCGCTTTCGCCAACCCGGGTGCACAGGTTTTCGGCACCACGCCGACGCTGGTGGCCTCGGTGGATTCGGGGCTGCTGCTGCGCTTTGTCGCCTCGACGCCGGCAGTATGCGCGGTCACCGCTGATGGCCTGTTGAGCTTCAGCAGTGCCGGCAGCTGCACGGTAACGGCCCATCAGGACGGCGATGCCAGCCACCAGGCGGCATCAGTGACGCAGACGTTCAACGTGACCGCAGTGGTGCCGGCGACCCCGGTACCGGGGGCAGTGACCGTGGTTGGTTCGGGCGCAGTGGAAGTTGCCTTCACGCCCTCGGCCGCCACCGGCGAAACCATCACCTACGTGGTGACCGCACAGCCGGGCGGCATCACCGCCAGCGGCACGAGCTCGCCGATCAAGGTGACCGGTCTGACCGATGGGGTGAGCTATACCTTCACCGTCAGCGCCACCGGCCAGGCCGGCGACAGCACGACGTCGGCGCCGTCGGCTCCGGTGGTGCCGCAGGTGTTGCAGGAAGTGACCTTCGACGCGGTGGGCACACAGCCTTTCGACAAGCTGCCGGTGTTGTCCGCCCGCACCGACTCCGGCTTGCCGTTGACGTTCAGTTCGCAGACGCCGGCGGTGTGCACGGTCACGGCCGAGGGTCAGCTGGCCTTTGTGCTGGCAGGTGACTGCACCTTGGTTGTTGAGCAGGCCGGCGATGCCAGCCATCGCCCGGCCTCGGCTTCGCGCACGTTCCGGATTGAAGCGGTGCCGCCAGGCATGCCCGCCATCCAGACGCTGACGCCGCAGGGATCGGGGCGGGTCAGTGTGGCGTTCGCGCCGCCGACGTTCAGCGGTGGCGCGATCATCGACGGCTACCGCGTCACTGCCACGCCGCAGGGCACGGCGGCACCGGCCATCCGCGCGATGAGCCTGCGTGCGGCCGGCACACCGGGCGTGGTCACGACCACCGGCAGCGGCTCGCCGATCCTGGTGCAGGGGCTGGCCGACGGCGTGAGCTATGTGTTCACCGTGGCGGCCTACAACACGGCCGGCGAAGGTGAGTCGGACAGCGCGCAGGAACTGCTGGCCGCACCGGCCCTGAGCTGGATCGGCGACCTGCAGAAGGTATACGGCGAGGCCGATTTCGAGCTGCCCCTGCCGCAGAGCAACAGCTCTGGTGCGTTCACCTTCACCAGCAGCAACCCGGCGGTGGCTACGGTCAACGGCCGCACCGTCAGCCTGGTCGGCGAAGGCAGCGCCACGCTGACCGCCACCCAGGCGGCTACCCCCAACTTCCTCACCGGCGCGGTGATGCTGACGCTGGTGGTCAGCCCACGTCCCGACCCGACGCTGGATGCGCAGGTCAGCGGCGGTATCCAGGCGCAGGTTGATGCCAGCGTGCGCTTTGCGCAGGTGCAGGGCGACAACATCCGTGACCGTCTGCGCCAGGTGCGCAGTGGCCACAACGCCAGCAACGTCAACTTCGCGCTGGCCTATGCCGGCAGCCGGGGCGTCCCAGGGTTGTCGGTGCCGGTTGGCCGTGTGGCCGAGACGGCGCTGCCGGCCCTGCCCGAGGGTTGGGGATTGTGGCTGGCTGGTACGGCGACCTTCGGCAAGGCCGGTCGCAATGGCCGCAGCGGCGGTGGTTTCGACTTCAACACCGGCGGTATCACGCTCGGCGCCGACCGCGCGGTGGGTGAAGACCTGTTGCTTGGCATGGCCGGCAGTTGGGGCAAGCAGGGCACCGACTTCGATGGCACCCCGTCCAAGGTTGATGCAGACCAGCGTTCGCTGGCCGCCTACGGCCTGTGGCGGCTGGGCGAGCACCTGTTTGTGGATGGCCTGCTGGCCAACGGCCAGCTGGACTTCGATCTGACCCGCTGGAGCGAACCGGCCAACGCCAGCGCGCAGGCATCGCGCAACGGCGACCAGTGGTTCGGTTCGCTGACGCTCGGCTATGAACACCGCAACGCCGCGGGCATGACCCTGACCGGTTATGGGCGCTATGACGGCCACCGCGCCACGCTCGATGGCTATCGGGAGCAGGGGTTGGGCATCTATGACCTGGCCTATGGCCGGCAGAAGGTGGACAACAGCGCGCTGGCAGTGGGCCTGGAAGGCAGCCTGGCGTTCAAGCGCGAGCGTTTGAACTGGCGCCCGCACTGGCGCATCGAATACCGCAGCGCACTGGAAAACCGCAGTGATGTCGCCATGAACTACCTGCAGCGCCCGCAGAGCACGGACTACGTGCTGGCGATGCGCAGCTACAACGACGACATGCTGGCGCTGGGGGCAGGTATGGACCTGCAACTGGACAGCGGCTGGATGTTCTCGTTGCTGCTGGGCCACGAGCAGGGTCGCAATGCGATGCGCAGCAACAGCATCGGCTTGCAGGTGCGCTTTGGGCAGCAGGGTGCAGATGTGCCGATGTACAGCGATGAAGGGGGCGTGCAACAGGCCGGCGGTTCTTCGCGTCCCTGTCGCGTTTCTTCCATGCGCTGTAGCGCCCCATCGGGTGCTCAGCCCAGGTGATCAACAACAACGCCGGCGAAAGCCGGCGTTGTTGTTTCATCGCAGCCAACAGCGCAGCGCTGACGGACCGGCTTGCTCAGCGCAGCTGGTAGCGCTTGAGCAGCTTGCGCAGCGATTGAGTGTGGTGGGCGGTATCGGCCAGCAGGCCTGCGGCGCGTGCACCTTGCACATTGCGGAACAGATGATCGACAAACAGTGTGCGCGCCGGTTCGCAGTGCAGGGTCGCGCAGGCGGCGCGATAGACGCCCGGATCGGGTTTGCGCACGCCCAGCGTCGCGCTGCACAGCACCTGGATGCCGGGTAGCAGCTGTTCGATCACCGGTTGGGTGAGCAGGCCATTGTTGGTGAGGATGGCCACCTGCACACCCGGTCGCAGGTGGTGGAGCAGGCTCACGCTGTCGCGCCGCACGACGGTAGCGGCACGGCGTGCACGGTGCCAGTCCTGCGCCTGCAAGCGGCTGCCCAAGCGCAGGTTCAGTGCGGCCAGCAACTGCGGGCCACCCAGTTCGCCACGCGCATGCGCCAGTTCCAATCCTTCCTCGCGTAGTGCCGCATCGACATCTGCGCAGGTGCAGTGCGCGACCTCGGCCAGCTCGCTCAGATGGGTGCGATGGTCGTAATCGGCCAGCAGGCCGTCGAAATCCAGCAGTAAGGCGTGCGGTTGTTGCATGGGTGGCAAGGCAGACGTGGGGCTGCAGTATCGCTGGCGCTGCGCCTCAGTGCAGCCTGCGACATCGCGTCACAGGTGAAATCTGCTGGGCTTGCCTAGAATTCAGACACTGTAGTTGTCACTTGCACGGAGTTCACCTTGAAGCGTTCCAGTCTGCTGTTGTTGGCCCTTGCCGGCCTGTTGCCTGCCGCACCGGCGATGGCGCGCACCTGCGCGGTCACCATTGAAAGCAACGACCGGATGCAGTTCTCGCTGCCGCAGATCCGGGTTGCCGCTGATTGCACGCAGGTGGACTTGACCTTGAAGCACACCGGCAGGATGCCGGCCACCGCGATGGGGCATAACTGGGTGCTGACGCGCACGCCGGATTTCCAACCAGTGGCCACGGTGGGCATGCGTTCGACGCTGGCTGAAAGCTATCTGCCGAAGAACGATGCACGGGTGATCGCGTTCACTCCGGTGATCGGTGGTGGCCAGACCACGCAGGTGCGCTTTGCAACCAGCAAGCTGACGCGTGGTGGCGACTACACCTTCTTCTGCTCGTTCCCGGGCCATTGGGGAATGATGAAGGGCAAGCTGGTTTTTGGGTGATTGATGCGTTTCGAGGTTCCCGGGTGCGCTGCGCTTACCCGGGGTGCATTGGCGGTTCGTAGGCGGGTGTTTGTAGGAGCGGCGTAAGCCGCGAAGCACGCGACATCATCAGATTGCACGCGGGCCAAGGGGCGCAGCAACCTCAGCTTCGCGGCTTACGCCGCTCCTACAAACGATTGCACCATCCGCTCCTCGTTTCGGGTAACGCTGCTTCGCGAGGGCGAACAGCGTTATCCGCTGCAGGATCAACCTGCAGCAACCACCTTGAACGCCTCGCGCGCTGCTGCCAGCGTGGCTTCAATCACGGCATCGTCGTGCGCGCTGGACAGGAAGCCGGCCTCGTAGGCCGATGGTGCCAGGAACACACCGCGTTCCAGCATGGCGTGGAAGAACACGTTGAAGGCCTTGATGTCGCAGGCGGTAGCCTGGGCGTAGGTCTCCACTTTCTCGTTGGTGAAGAACAGGCCGAACATGCCGCCGACGCGGTTGGTGGTCACGGCAACGCCGGCCTCGCGTGCGGCCGCTTCCAGGCCATCGCACAACGTGTTGGTAGCTGCGGTCAAGCGCTCATGGAAGCCCGGTGCCTGCACCAGCTGCAGCATTGCCAGACCGGCGGCCATTGCCACCGGGTTGCCGCTCAGCGTGCCGGCCTGGTAGATCGGGCCGGCCGGGGCGATCTGCGACATCAGTTCGCGGCGACCGCCATAGGCGCCCACCGGCATGCCGCCGCCGATGATCTTGCCGAAGGTGCTCAGGTCCGGGGTGATGCCGTAATAGGCCTGCGCGCCACCCAGCGCGACGCGGAAACCGGTCATCACTTCGTCGAAGATCAGCAGTGCGCCGTACTGCGTGCACAGCGCGCGCAGGTGCTGCAGATAGCCTTCGCGGGGCGGGATGCAGTTGGCGTTGCCGACCACCGGTTCGATGATCAGGCCGGCGATTTCCTTGCCCTGTTGCTCGAACAGCGCAGTGGCGGCGTCGAAGTCGTTGTAGGGCAGGGTGAGAGTGAGTTCGCTCAGGCCGGCCGGCACGCCGGGTGAGGTGGGCACGCCCAGGGTCAGCATGCCGCTGCCGGCCTTGACCAGGAACGAGTCGCCGTGGCCGTGGTAGCAGCCTTCGAACTTGATGATCTTGTTGCGGCCGGTGGCGCCGCGTGCCAGGCGGATCGCCGACAGCGTGGCCTCGGTGCCGGAGTTGACCATGCGCACCATCTCGCAGGACGGCACCAGCTGGGTGATGGTTTCAGCCATGGTGACTTCAGCCGCACACGGCGCGCCGAACGACAGGCCATTGCCGATCGCATTCTGCACCGCCTCGCGTACCGTCGGGTGGTTGTGGCCAACGATCATCGGGCCCCAGGAGCCGACGTAGTCGATATAGGCGTTGCCATCCACGTCATGCAGGTAAGCACCGTCGGCGCGCTGCACGAAGAACGGTTCACCGCCGACCGACTTGAACGCGCGCACCGGCGAATTGACGCCACCGGGCAGCAGCGTCTGGGCGCGCTCGAACAGGGCGTGGGATTGGGCGTGGTTCATTGTGAGTCCTTTGAAAGAGCGCTGGATCGAGTTGCTGAGCGGAGCAGGGCGTTAGCCCTTCTCCCGCGTGCGGGAGAGGGGTTGGGGTGAGGGGAAGCTTCTAGCAAGCGAACGCCGAAACCTACCCTCATCCGACCCTTCGGGCCACCTTCTCCCAAAGGGAGAAGGAACATCATTGGTGCTGGAAACAACGCCGATAAGCCTCCAACGCAGCTACCGGGTCCGGCTCGCTGAACACGCCACTGATCACCGCGATCAGGTCCGCACCAGCTTCCACCACAGGCCGACTATTGTCCGGGGTCAAACCGCCAATCGCCACCCGTGGCACGCCCAGTGCGGCGCTTTGTCGCAGCAGCTCCGGGTTGGCGCGGCGCGGCGTGACCTTGCTGCGACTGGGGAAGAACGCGCCGAACGCCACGTAGCTGGCACCGGCAGCGACCGCGCGCTGGGCCAAGGCCAGTTCGTCATAGCAGGAGGCGCCAATGATGGCCTGCGGGCCGAGCAGGGCGCGGGCTGCGGCGATGTCGCCGTCGTCCTCGCCCAGATGCACGCCGGCAGCACCGACCTGCTGGGCCAGGGCAGCATCGTCGTTGATGATCAGCGGCACGCCAGCGGCGGCGCACAGCGCCTGCAGGGCGGTGGCCTGGGCCAGGCGGGTGGGGGCATCGACGGCCTTGTTGCGGTATTGCAGCCAGGTGGTGCCAGCCAGCAGCGGGCGCACCCGTTCGAGCAGGCGCGCGCTGTCGGTTTCGTCGGGGGTAATCAGGTAGACGCCTCGGGCGTCGGCAAGCTGGGTCATGGATGGCTACCGGTACGGCGGCGGGAGTGTGACAATCAACGCCGTTTCTCTGTCCGGTGATTATCCCCGATGTCCGACGCTACGGCCTCTACCCTGCGCAACTGGATGTGCGTCGTCTGCGGCTTCATCTACCGTGAGGCCGACGGCTTGCCGGAAGAAGGCATCGCCCCGGGCACGCGCTGGGAAGATGTGCCCGAGACCTGGACCTGCCCGGACTGCGGCGTGACCAAGGACGATTTCGAGATGGTCGAACTGGATTGAGCCGCGCAACGCGCGGGCTGTAGGAGCGGTGTCAGCCGCGAAGCCACTGCCGCATCCGAACCCAGCCAAGAGCATTCGCCTGCCGAAGAGGCGTCTTGGCGCGCACTGCGCAACGCCGCTTCTGCCGAAGTGCTGCGTTGATCAATGGCTTCGGATGCCGCAATGGCTTCGCGGCTTACGCCGCTCCCACAAGAGGTGGGATTGGCCTCGCGCGGCTCAATGCAGCCTCGGTTTTCCGCCACTCAACTCGATCAGGCGCTCGCGGATGTTGATGGCGTCCGCCGCGCCGGGTTCCATCTTCAGGTAGCGCGCCAGGTCATTGCGGGCACCTGCCAGATGTTCCAGCTGCAGATAGGCCAGGCCGCGGTCGCGCACGGCATCGGCCTGGTCGGGCGCCAGCTTGAGGATGCGGTCGGCGCTGCGCGCGGCGCGGTCCCATTCGCCGCGTTCGGCGTACACGCCATGCAGGTTGCGCAGCATGCGCATCAGGATGGCGCGGTGCGGCGCGGGGTCCAGGATCTGGGCGAGCACGCTGTCGTCCGGGGTCTCGCCGCCGAGGTTGCTGCGCGCGCGTTCACGCAGTTCGTCCACGCCCAGCGGCCGGCCGCCATTGAACGGGTCCATGATCAGTACGCCGTCTTCCACCGGCAGCCGCACCAGGAAATGGCCGGGGAAGGAAATACCCTCCAGCGGCAGGCCCAGCCGGCGCGAAACCTCGATCTGCACCAGCGCCAGCGAGATCGGGTTGCCCAGACGCCGCTCGAACACTTCGTTGAGATAGCTGTTGCGCGGATCGTAGTACTCGTCGTTGTCGCCGCTGTAGCCCACCTCGTTGAACAGGTGGTTGTTGATGGCGGCAACCTTGAGCGGCCATTCACCGATGGCTTCCACTTCCACCCGCAGGTGATCGGCATGGGCCTGCAGCACGCGATCGTAGGCGGCCGGGTCCAGCTGCGGGTACTCGTCGCGGGCGATCAGCAGGGCAGTGGGCAGCAGCGGCAGCGCCTCGTCGGGCAAGGCGGCCAGTTCTTCCCACTGCGGCAGGGTAATGCGTGTTTCAGACATGCCCCAAGACTGGCGGCAAAGCGGCGCCGGTTCAAGGGCGCCGCGGTTCAATCTGTGGGTCCGAGTCAGTTGCCGGTGGCAATGCCCGGGCCGAAGGTCAGCACGGCGCCGTCTTCGAGCTTGAGCTTGGCGGCCTGGCCGGCGTTGAGCTCCAGCACGTAAAGGGCTGGGTTGAAGCTGGGGTAGGGCGGGCACATGTCGCCAGCCGAGCACGGCGGTACGTCGCGCTGCTGGCCGACCAGGCGGCGCTGGCTGTCGAAGTACAGGATGTCCAACGGAATCTTGGTGTTCTTCATCCAGTAGGCCTGCGGTTCTTCGCGGTCGTGGACAAACAACATGCCGTGGTCGGCGTCCATCTGGTCGCGGAACATCAGGCCGCGGGCGCGGGTTTCATCGTTCTGCGCCAGTTCCACGTTGTAACGGGTGCCGGCCAGTTCCACCCAGTGCTTGCCGTCGGCGCTGGCGCAGCCGGCGAGGGCCAGCAGGGAAAGGGTGAAGATCGTACGCAGGAAGGATTTGGGCATGGGTTGGGACCTGGTTCCTATAGGGGGCCTTCTGGCAGATTCGGTGGAAGTCAAAAGCTTCCCCTCATCCGCCCGTTGGGCACCTTCTCCCGTGAACGGGAGAAGGGAAAAACATCAAGCCAAGGCTGGAGCGACAGCCAGAGCCAGAGCATCAAGCCAAAGCTCCAAGCCAGAGCATCAAGCCAGAGCATCAAGCCAGAGCATCAAGCCAGAGCATCAAGCCAGAGCATCAAGCCAGAGCATCAAGCCAGAGCATCAAGCCAAAGCTCCAAGCCAAAGCCTCAAGCCAAAGCCTCCAAAGCCGTGCTGCTTTGGCTTACAGCACCTGCGGCGGCTCGCCGCCGATGATGACCACGTCGGCCGGGCGGCGTGCGAACAGGCCAACGGTCACTACGCCCGGAATCTGGTTGAGCTGCTGCTCAAGCTTGACCGGGTCGGTGATGGCCAGGTTGTGCACGTCCAGGATCAGATTTCCGTTGTCGGTGGTCACGCCATCGCGCCATACCGGCTGGCCGCCAGTCAGTGCCAGGATTTCGCGGGCCACCAGGCTACGCGCCATCGGGATCACTTCCACCGGCAGCGGGAACTTGCCCAGCACCTTGACCTGCTTGCTGGGGTCAACAATGCAGACGAACTGCTTGCTGGCCTCGGCAATGATCTTCTCGCGGGTCAGTGCGGCGCCGCCGCCCTTGATCAGGTTCTTGTTGCCATCGCATTCATCGGCGCCGTCCACATACAGCGACAGGCCGCCGGTGTGGTTCAGGTCCAGCACCTCGATGCCGTGGCTCTTGAGCAGGGCGGTGCTCTGGTCGGAACTGGAAACCGCGCCTTCGATCTGGTCCTTGATGCGCGCCAGGGCTTCGATGAAATAGGCAACGGTGGAACCGGTGCCGACACCGACGATCATTCCCTTCTGCACGTACTCGATGGCTTTTTCGGCGGCCAGGCGCTTGGCTTCAGACATGGTGGGCTCAATCAGGTTGGAAAACATGTTTTTGTAGGAGCGGCGTAAGCCGCGAAGCTGACGTTGTCTCAGATAACCAGCTTCGCGGCTTACGCCGCTCCCACAACAGGAAATGCTTATCTAGGCTTCTTTTCCAGCGACAGCAGCAGCTTCCACTGGGCGGCGGTGACCGGGAACACCGAGAGCCGATTGCCCTTGGCGGTCAGCGGAAATCCTTCGCCCAGCTCCTCCGCATGCAGCTTGATCTCGTCCAGCGCGATCACCTGCGCCAGCTTGCGCTCGAAACCCACGTCCACCAGCATCCAGCGCGGTTGCTCGCGCGTGCTTTTGGGGTCGTAGTAATCGGATTTGGGATCGAACTGGGTGTCGTCCGGGTAGGCCTGGCTGGCCACCGTGGCAATGCCGACGATGCCCGGGACCTTGGTGTTGGAGTGGTAGAACAGGATGCCGTCGCCAACCTTCATGCCATCGCGCATGAAATTGCGCGCCTGGTAGTTGCGCACGCCGTTCCACGGTTCGGTGCCTACGCGCTGCAGGTCGTCGATGGAAAAGGCGTCCGGTTCGGACTTCATCAGCCAGTAGCGCTTGCGGGCGGTCATGCGTTCAACGGTTCCGGGTAGAGAGTGGCCTGCTCGGTACAGATGGCATCCACCGCCACATCCCAGTCCTCGACCGGCAATGACGGTACCTGCTGGGCGGAAAAACCTACTCCCACCAGCCACGGCGGCGCGGCCTGGCGCTGCCGAAATGCGAAGCTGCGATCATACCAGCCGCCCCCCATGCCCAGCCGCCGGCCGCCGCCATCAAAACCGACCAGCGGGGCGACCACCAGCGCCATTTCTTCCGGGCGCAGCGCCTGCGCCGGGTCCACGTCCGGCTCGGGAATGCCATAACGGTTGCTGACCAGCGCCTGCCCGGGCCGCCATGGCGCAAAACGCAGCAGCTTGCCGTGCAGCACTGGCAGGCAATAGGTCTGCTGCGCGGGCAGCTGCATCTGCCAACGGTGCAAGGCGATCTCGCCGTCCATTGCCCAGTAGCCGGCGACATGGCCGCTGATACCGGCGAAGGGCAGGGACAGCAGATGTGCCGCAAGTGTCTCGGCGGCGGCAATGCGCTCGGCGGCAGGGATATCGCGGCGGCGCTGGCGCAGTTGCTGGCGGAGGAGTTGGCGGGGATCGGTCATATGTGTACGTCGAGGCTTGGAAGCCCCTCTCCTGCGGGAGAGGGGTTGGGGTGAGGGTAAGTGCGGAGCACTCGTGCAGCCAAGTCTCATTGTGCTTCGCGCTTACCCTCATCCGCCCCTTCGGGGCACCTTCTCCCGCAGGGAGAAGGATAAAAAAAGAACGGCGCCCGTTGGGCGCCGTTCTGGAATATTGCATTCTCCGCGGTGACGATGCGTGCGAAACGACCTTGAACCCGGGGTTCAAGTGGGAACGCTGGGGGGCCATCGGGCTTCCCGCTACAAGGCGGACTTGCACACCCGGCTCCGTCGCGCCCCCGTGGTCGTAATTAAGGGACAAGGCGAATGTTTGCACACGCCGTCGTTCACAGCAGAGAACGCGTCGCCAGTATAGCGAGGTTGCACGGCTGCGTGCAGCCGTATTTCACTAATTGCGGATTCATCTGTCTGAGCTGCTCAGCTGGATCAACGCGCGTTGTCGATGGCCAGGTCCAGGCGCCGGTTCAATTCGTTCATGGCCGCTTGAAAACGCTGCTGCTGGGCGACCTGCTCATCGCGCAGCTGCTGCAGCTCGTGCGCCAGATTGAGCGCGGCCAGCACTGCGATGCGGTCCACCGCCGCCATCCGGTTGCTGCCGCGGATTTCGCGCATCTTGCCGTCGAGCACACGGGCGGCGGCGGTGAGGCTTTCGCGCTCGGCCGGCTCCACGCCAACGGTGTACTCGCGGTCGAGGATGTGGACGCTGACCGGTTCGGTTTGGCTCACGTGTGCTGCTCCAGCGACTTGAGGCGGGTGATCATGGCTTCCACCCGGGAGCGGGCCTGTTCGTTCTTGGTCAGCAGCTGCGAGCGCTCGCTGATCAGCTGTTCCTGCTGTTGGCGCAGGCTGCGGTTTTCATCGCTCAGCCGCTGGTTGCGCTCGAGCAGCAGCTCGATGCGGGAGACAAGGGCCTGCAGCTGGCCAGCGGGGTCGAAGGAGTCCATGGGCGGCACGATAGGCATGGCGATGAGGGCCGGTCAAGAAGGAGTTTGCGGCGCGGTTGATACACTGTACGGCCGCCGTCATATCAGTGTGCCGGTGATCCTCTCCGCTTTACAGACCAGTGACATGACCGATCTTCCTGCCGTCAACGACATCCTCCAGGCCAGCCAGTCGCTGGGCCTGGGTGCTTCCCCGGCCGAACTCCACGGCGGACTGTGCGGCTGGTTGGCCGCCGGTGGCGCCGATGTGCCCGCGTGGCCGGCCAAGGTATTGGCCGATGACGGCCTGCCAACCCCCGAGCCGGGCTCTGCCCTGGACCTGCTGCGGCAGGCCACGGTTGCGCAGCTGGAAGACCGCGACTTCGCCTTCGAGCTGGTGTTGGTGGACGCTGCCGAGCCACTGCAGGCGCGTACCGATGCGCTGTTCGAGTGGTGCCGCGCCTTCCTCGGCGGTTTCGGCTTGGCCTCGGGCAAGCGCCCGGCGCTGAGCGAGGAGGGCGAAGAGGCGCTGCAGGACCTGGCGCGTCTGGCGCAGGCATCGAGCGATGAGTTCGACAGCGCCGATGAAGACGAGGACGCCTTGTCGGAAATCGAAGAGTTCGTGCGGGTTGCGGCGCTGCTGTTGCACGGCGACTGCGTGATGGGCTCGCGCCATCGGCAAAGCCTGAACTGAGGTTGGCGATGAAGCGTCTGTCCGGGATAACCCCTGCCGAGTACGCCCGCCGCCGCCGCCAGTTGATGGAAGCGGCTGGCGATGACGCCATCCTGGTGCTGCCCGCCGCCCCTGAGCGGGTGCGCAGCAACGACACGTTCTACCCCTACCGGCAGGATTCGGACTTCTGGTACCTGAGCGGTTTTCAGGAGCCGGAAGCGGTGCTGGTGCTGATCCCGGGGCGCAAGCACGGCGAGGTCATCCTGTTCTGCCGTGAGCGTGATCCTGAGCGGGAAGCCTGGGATGGTCCGCGCGAAGGTCAGGATGGCGCGGTGTCGCGCTATGGCATGGACGATGCGTATCCGATCGATGATCTGGATGAAATCCTGCCCGGGCTGCTGGAAGGGCGGTCGCGGGTGTACTACCACTTCGGCCGCGATGCGGACTTCGATCTGAAGCTGATCGGCTGGGTGAACCGGGTCCGTTCGCAGGTGCGCGAAGGTGCGCAGTCGCCACACGAATTCCTTGAGCTGGGACATCTGCTGCATGAGCAGCGGCTGTACAAGAGCGCCGACGAGATCGCGCTGATGCAGGTGGCGGCCGATATCAGCGTGCGTGCGCACCGCGCGGCGATGCGTGCGGCGCGGCCGGGTATCCACGAATACGAATTGCAGGCGGCGTTGGAATGCGAGTTCCGCGCGGCGGATGGTTGGCCGGCGTACAACAGCATTGTTGGCGCTGGCGCCAATGCCTGTGTGCTGCATTACCGCGACAACAACCATGGCAGTGCCGATGGTGACCTGGTGTTGATTGATGCCGGCGCCGAATATCGCGGCTATGCCAGTGACATCACCCGGACTTTTCCGGTGAACGGTCGGTTCAGCCCGGAACAGCGTGCCTTGCACGATCTTGTGCTGGCGGCGCAGGCGGCCGCGCTGGAGCAGGCGCAGCCGGGCATCGCCTATGAAGAGGGTCATCTTGCGGCGGTCGAGGTCTTGACCGAGGGTCTGCTGCGACTCGGGCTGCTGAAGGGGGACCTGGAAGAGAACATCATCGAGGGCCATTACCAGCGTTTCTACCGGCACAAGACCGGGCATTGGCTGGGCCTGGACGTGCACGATGTCGGTGATTACCGGGTGGCGGGTGAGTCGCGTCTGCTGGAGCCGGGGATGGTATTCACGATCGAGCCGGGTCTGTACATCTCGCCGGAAGATCGGGGTGTGGAGGCGCGTTGGCGCGGTATCGGCATCCGCATCGAGGACGATGTGTTGATCACCGAGGATGGTCACCGGGTGCTGACGGCTGCGCTGGAGCGCAGTGCCGACGAGATCGAGGCTTTCATGGCCAAGCGCTGAGGCGCGAGGTGTTTGGCGGTAGTGTGCGAACTCGCACCCGCACCCGCATCCGCATCCGCACCCGCACTCGCACTCGCACTTGCACTTGCTGTTGCTGTTGCTGTTGCTGTTGTTGCCGTTGCTCCTGCACTTGCCCTCCCTTACGCAAAGCGTAGGGGAGGGTATGGGAGGGGTGCTCTGCTTTGGCTCCGGCAGTTGCAGTTGCATGTGCCTTTGCAGTTGCTCCAACGCTTTTGATCCACCGGGTCCCCTTCCGCAGCGACGCAGCCGACGGATAAGACCCCGAAAGGGGCGACGTGCAGGACGCACGTCGTTTTTCGACGATACAAGGATGTATCGTCGAAAAATCCCGGCGGCGGAGTGGACCCGCGTCGCGCAGCGGCGTGGGCGCGGAGGCAGGGTGTGCTTTCTTTTGGTTACTTTTTCTTTGCACAAGCAAAGAAAAGTGACTCGCTCCCCGAAGGGGAGTGAAAGCCTTTGCCTTTGCTTTCGACTTTCGCTCCAACCGCAACCGCAACCGCAATCAAGATCAAGGGCTTTCGCCCGCCTGCGGCGTGCGAGCACACCTTTCTTTGCTTGTGCAAAGAAAGGTGGCCCAAAGAAAGCACACCCTGCCTGCGCGCCCACGTCGCTATGCGACGCGGGTCCACTCCGCTGGCAGGATTTTTCGACGATACATCCTTGTATCGTCGAAAAACGACGCACATCCGTGTGCGTCGCCCCGTGCGGGGTCTTGTCTGCCAGCTCCGTCGCTGCGGAAGGGGACCCGGTGGATCAAAAGCGTTGGAGCAACTGCAAAGGCAACTGCAAAAGCAACTGCAAAGGCACTGCAAAGGCACTGCAAAGGCAACTGCAAAGGCAACTGCAAAGGCAACTGCAAAAGCAACTGCAAAAGCAACTGCAAAGGCAACTGCAAAAGCAACTGCAAAGGCAACTGCAAAAGCAACTGCAAAGGCAACTGCAAAGGCAACTGCAAGGGCAACTGCAAGGGCAACTGCAAGGGCAACTGCAAGGGCAACTGCAGAGCACCCCTCCCATACCCTCCCCTGCGCTGCGCGCAAGGGAGGGCAATGGCCAGTGCACAGCCTAGTAACTGCAGAGGCAGCTCCGGCAGTCATTACCTTGGTAATGGGGAATGCCTTGTTTGCTGAGCCGAGGTCAGCGGAAGTGAAGGGCTGGCGAGATCACGTAGCCCGGGTAAGCGTCAGCGCACCCGGGAAGCCCTGGACGTCAAACGGGGCAGGGGACGCAGCGCAGCCGAATGCTGCCCGGCTTTCGCCCGACCACAAAACATCCGATGCGCACGCCAACAGCCCGGGCGACAGCTACCTGCCACCCAGGCAAACGATCATGCTTGTGCGGCAAATTCCGGGCGGGTCAGGTTGTCCGCTTCGCCGTCAGTGCACAGCACTTCGTCTTCGATGCGTACGCCGCCATAAGGACGGAAGAAGTCCACGCGGTCCCAGTTCACGCTGGCGGCGTTGCCGGCCTTCTTTACTTCGTCCAGCAACATGTCGATGAAGTACAGGCCCGGTTCAATGGTCACCACCATGCCCGGCTCCAATACGCGGGTCATGCGCAGATACGGATGACCGGCCGGGCGCTCGATGCGGCCGCCGTCTTCGCCAGCGGCAAAGCCGGCCACATCGTGCACCTGTGCGCCGATCAGATGGCCGATGCCGTGCGGGAAGAATGCAGCGCTCACACCCGTGGCCAACGCAGCTTCCGGGGAGACATTGATCACCCCGAAGTCCTTGAGGATGCCCATCAGCGACAGGTGGGCATCCACATGCAACTGCTTGTAATCGAAGCCTGCACGCACCGCAGTGCACATCTTGAGCTGCGCTGCATCCACCGCTTCAATGAAGGACTGGAATTCACTGTGACCAGCCGCCGCATAGGTACGGGTAATGTCGCTGGCATAACCGTATGCCGAAGCGCCGGCGTCGATCAGGAAGCTGCGCAGCGGCTGCGGTGCCTGCTTGCCGAGATCGGTGTAATGCAGCACGGCAGCGTGTTCGTTCAAACCGATGATGTTGCCGTAGGGCAGCTCATTGGCGTCCTGGCCCACGGCGCTGCAATAGGCCATGTGGATCTCGAACTCGCTGGCGCCGGTGCGGAACGCAGCTTCGGCGGCGCGGTGGCCGCGTACGGCCAGTACCTGCGCCTGCCGCATCAGCGCGATCTCGTAAGGCGTCTTGTAGCCGCGGTGCCATTCAAGATGATTGATCACCTTAGCCGGGTTGTTGGGGGCGAAGCCGCCCAGCGCGCTCTGCGCTTCACCGAGGATGGCGCAGCGGCTCGGGTCTGCCGGCAACAGCGCCAGCGCTTCTTCAGGCTTGCGGATGATGTGGATGTTGAAGTGCTCCACCCACCAGCCGCTCGGCGCGTCCGGTACCACGTGCCAATAGTCGAAAGGCTGGTAGAACACCAGGGTCGGGCGGCTGCCCGGGGTGTGGATCAGCCAGCTGTAGGGCAGCTTGGTCAGCGGCAGCCAGGTCTTGAACTGCGGGTTGACCGCGTACGGGTAATCGCGGTCGTCAAATACCTGGTAGTGCTGGGTGCCACTGGGAACCACCAGGTGATCGAAACCACCGCGCGCCAGTGCCGCATCGGCACGGCGGATCATTTCGCCAAGGTGTTGGGCGTACAGGCTGGCTGGATCGTATTGGTTCATCGCGGTGGCTCGCTGGGGCATGCGGAGTTGCAGGCCCCAATTTTGCCGCAATCGGCTGAACGCTGCTGTGCCGTTTTCGGCACTCAGGCTGGGGGAAGTCGGTCCTCGATCCAGCGCTGCAGGTGCGCCTGCTGGCCCTTGTCCAGGGTCAGGAAGCGGAACCCGGCCCACGACTGCTCGGGTGCGTGGGTGGGCTCGAACCACAGCAGGTGCGCGCCGACGTCGATCTGCAACTGCCCGCCACGGCCATCGGCAATGGGGAACTGCAGCTGGTACAGGGCGTCGTCCTGCAATGCCACGGAGGCGATCAGCAACATGCCGGTTTCGGATATGTTGCCAAGCCGGCCGATCTGGGCACCGGTCATCTGGTCGCGTACCGGCACCAGCTCGGGTACCTGCAGGCGCGGTGCGCGGCGGGTATTGGTGATCATGCGGACTCCCCGGTATTGGTGGGCTGGCCGGCAATCGAGCGCAGTGCGCGCACGGTGGCCTGCCAGGCGCGGTCGATCAGGCGGCCGCGGTCTTCGGTGACGATGCGCAGCTGGCCTTTGGCCATCAGCCGCGACATCGTGTCCAGCGAATGTTCCGATACCTTCTGGCCACGCTGGTTAACGAACAAGGCATTGCCGGTGATCAGGCTGTACCAGGACAGGCGCTGGCGGCGGTTGTCGCCCTGCTGGTTGACGGTGAATTCGAACCAGGTGCCGAACGGCAGCGTGCGCAGCTGGCGGTAATGCGCCTCTTCCTGTTCGGTGCGTGCTGGCTCGACTTTCTTGCGACGTTCTTCTTCTTCCGGCTCGCCGGACTCGCCCAGGCGCGCGCGCATCTTGAGTTTGGCGGCCAGCTCGGTGCGTGAGGTGATGTCGTCTTCGCCGCCTGGCGTGGACAGCCGGCGTGAGATGGCGGCCGCTTCGTCCTGGTGGTAACCCACCTGCAGCAGCGATTGTTCGATTTCCTCGCCGAAGCTGGTATCGGCCGCGCCGCCGGGTGCCAGCCCGGTGATCTCGCCGATGCGCCGGGTAGCCTGCTCGCGCTGCTGCCATTCGTCCGAACCTTCGCCCTGGCGCAGCAGGGTGAGCGTCAGCACGTCGGCCCAGGCTTTGCGCAGCAGGGTCTGCACGAACTTCGGCGGTTCGCTGTTCTGGCACAGCGTGTCGATGGTGCGGTTGGCCAGCTGCTTGGCGGCCTCCAGGCGTTCCTTGCCACGCGCGGCGTCGACCTGGCGGCGCTCGGCCATCTCCGCGCGACGGGCTGCCGAGCGCAGGTGGCCCTGGATGATGTTGTTTGCTTCGACGAAGACCGTCTCGTCGCCCTGGTAATCGGTGACGACCTTGTTGACCGCGTCCTTGAGCTTGAGCAGCAGCACTGGATCGCTGTCGTCATCGCTGAGCCAGACCGCGCCGGACTCGGCCACCGCATTGAGCAGTTCGCGGGCCGGGTGCTGGTCACGCAGGAAGAATTCCTGGTCGCTGATGGCGGCACGCGCCAAGGGCACCTGCAGGCGCCGCAGCAGGTCGGCGGCCGGTCCTTCGCTGCGGACTTCCCGGTGCAGCTCGGAATAGAGCATGCCGAGCAGGTCCATGGTGTCGCCGTCCTGTACCGACAGCGTTGCGGCCGCGCCGTGTTCGGCCTTGACCTGGGCGAGCAGTGCAGTGCGGATGTCCGCCATGCTGTGACGGCTGCCGGAGGATGCTGCGGCGGCCTGCAGCTTGCCCAACACGTCCATCGCGGTCTGGGTGGAGACCGGTTGGGCGGCAGGGTTGCCTGCAGGCTGTGCGGCCAGTGGCGCGCCAGCTGCGCCGCCGTGCTGGGCCTGTGCTGCCTGCAGGGCGGCGAAGTCGGGCATGGCGCCCATGCCTGCGCTGGTGCCGCCGGCGCGGCCTGCGGGCATTGCGCTGCCGCCTGCCGGCGCAGCGCTGCCAGCACCACCGGCACCACCAGAACCGCCAGCAGCGCCAGCAGCGCCAGCGCTCATCGTAAGTGCTTGGCGGGCGGCATCCAGCAGGCTGTGCAGGCTTTCCATTGGTGCCATGGCAGCTGCGGCACCCGGCGAATGCGTCGGGGCGCCGGTGGCATGAAGCGGTGCAGCCGCTGCACTGGTCTGCAGTTCATTGGAAATACTGGCCCACGATGCCGCCGGCGCCTGGCCTTGCCAGCTGGTCAGCGGGGCATTGCCTGCCGCGCGCGGACCGGCACTGGCGGCATCGGCTTGGCCGCTGACAGCACCGCTGCCACGCGGTGCGGAGGGGCGGGGGAGGTGCGGGCGATACACCAGCCCAGGCAGCACGCCCTCGCGCTCCAGCAGGATGTTGAGCCTGTCCACCAGTTCGCCATGGCGCGGCATCACCATGCGGTCGAATACCTGGTACAGCACCAGCTGGGTGTCGAGGTTGAGCTGCATCTGCTCGCCGCAGTCGCGCAATGCGCGGCACAGGGCGTACGGGCCAACTGGCAGCCGCTCGGGATCAAACGCCGGCTGCGCCGCCAGTACCGCAAAGCGCTGGCCCAACAGCAGCAGCGGGCTGGTTGCACGGAAGGCCTCGCGTCGGGCCATTTCGTGCAGCACGATGTCGCGGTCGATGTCGGTGTCTTCAACCAGCGTCATCGCCTTGAATGCCGCTGCATGCGCTTCCGGGCTGGCTTTGGGCGGGTCTTTGAACGCCGCTACCTGTGCGGCAAGCGCGTCCAGGAAAAAGTCCGGGAGCTGCTCGGTGTGTTCACGCAGGACCCGCAGCTGGGCGTAGATGTCGGACTGGATCTGGCTGTTGTGGGCCATTTCCGCCTGCTTGAACAGGGCGCGCTCCAGGTCGATGGCGGTCAGCTGCAGCGGCGTGCGCAGGACTTCATCCGTGGCCAGGAAGGAAATTTCCAACAAGTGACGTACGCGGGCAGGTGCCTGCGTGGCGGCGATCCGTGCCATGGCCTGGCTGGACGAGCGTGGTGCGGTGCCTGACATCCGGTTTTCCTTCCCCTGAATGGGGGTTTTCTATCATTTATGTGATGTAAGTGTCACTTACGGCACGTTTCAGGCCAGGAACAACTCCACAACATCGTTGGTGAAGCGGCGGCCAAGCTCGGTGGGGACCCATTGGTCGCCGCTGTTGGTTATCCAGCCACGTTCCGCTGCCACGGTCAGGGATGATAGAAGCACGCTTCGTGCCAAACCGGTACGCGATTCAAAATCGCGCAGGCTGAAACCCTCGTGCAGGCGCAGCAGGTTGAGCATGTACTCGAACGGCAGCCGCTCGGCGCTGATCACCTCATCGCCGCCAATGCTGGCCAGGCTGCCGGCGGTATCCATGAAGGTCTGCGGGTGTTTGTGCTTCCAGCGGCGCAATACGTGCTGCTCGGCGCCGGAGCTGATCTTGCCGTGCGCGCCGGCGCCAATGCCCAGGTAGTCACCGAAGCGCCAGTAGTTGAGGTTGTGCTGGCATTGCCAGCCGTCGCGGGCATAGGCGCTGACTTCGTACTGGCCATAGCCACGCTCGGCGAGCAGTGCCTGGCAGTGTTCCTGGATGTCCCAGGCGCTGTCTTCGTCGGGAATGCCCTGCGGCGGCCGCGCGAAGAACACCGTATTCGGCTCCAGCGTCAGCTGGTAATGCGAGATATGGGTGGGATCGAGCGCGAAGGCGCGTTCAAGGTCGTATTCGGCCTGGGCCAGCGTCTGCTGTGGCAGCGCGTACATCAGGTCGATGTTGAAGTTTTTGTAGCCGGCGTCCTGCGCCAGCTTGACCGCGCGTTCGGCTTCGTTGCTGTCGTGGATGCGGCCCAGGCGCTGCAGCGCTTCATCGTTGAAGGTCTGGATGCCGAAGCTGATGCGGTTCACCCCGGCCGCGCGGTAGCGGTCGAAGCGGCCGTGTTCGGCGGTGCCGGGGTTGGTTTCCAGCGTCACTTCCAGGTTCGGCGCGAAACGCAGACGCGCGCTGGCTGCCTGCAGGAAGCGGTCGATGGCTTCGGGCGGAAACAGGCTGGGCGTGCCGCCACCGAAGAACACGCTGCTCACCACCCGGCCCCAGACCAGCGGCAGGTCCTGGTCCAGGTCGCGGATCAGCGCATCAATATAGGCATCGAACGGCAACTCGCCCTTGCCCGCATGCGAGTTGAAATCGCAGTACGGGCATTTGCGCACGCACCACGGCAGGTGCACGTACAACGCCAGCGGCGGCGGCACCAGCACGCCGGCGGCGTGGCCGTGATCGACCGAACAGGATTCGCCGGGAAGGTGGTTGCAGTGGTCGTGGGAGTGCGGCATGGAAGGCAGGTACGTAAGAGTGAAGGGTGTGGGCGCTATTGCGCGGCCAGCAAGCTTGGATCGACCAGCGAGCGCGGCTGTGCACGTAGCACGGTAGCGGCGATATCACGGAACATCGGCGAAGGGCCTTGATAGCCGCCCATTTCGTTGTCCATGAGGCGATGGCGAGCCGGTCGCGCACCGTTGCGCATATGCAGGTACAGGCCGGACACCATGGCTTTACGCTTGTCGACGAAGTTGTCGTAACGGACTTCGAGTACGTCGGTCAGTGGCACCTTGCGCCACCGGTGCGCGGTGGCGATGTTGTGGTAACGCAGCTGCCCGGCGCGCTCATCCAGCACCACACGCTGCCACATGATGGGCGCGGCAATCAGCGAAATCGCTACGGCGCAGCCAAGCGCCCAAAGCGGAAGGGCAAGCCAAGACTGCTCGCCGTCGTAAGCCAGCAGGCCACCGACAATGGCGCCGCTGATACCGCCAAGAATGGCGACCAGCCATACAAGTCCCAGTCCAGTGCGATAGCTGCGTGGCGTCATCCGTTGATCCCCGTGGTCAGTCGATCTTGAGTTGTGAGAGCTGCTGCAACAGCAGCTGCAGCGCCTTGGCGCGGTGGCTGCGGCCGTTCTTCTGCGCCGGCTCCATCTGCGCGGCGGTCAGGCCGAGTTCTTCATCCAGAAATACCGGGTTGTAGCCGAAGCCATTGCTGCCGCGCAGCTCATCGATGATGCGGCCTTCCCAGCTGCCTTCGCAGATCAGCGGTTGCGGATCGTTGGGGTGGCGCAGCAGCACGATCACCGCATGGAAGCGGGCAGTGCGGCGCTCGGCCGGTACATCGCGCAGCGCTGCCAGCAGCTTGGCGTTGTTGGCGGCATCGTCGGTGGGGCTGCCGGCATAGCGCGCGCTGTACAGGCCGGGCGCGCCGTCGAGAGCGTCGACGATCAGGCCGGAGTCATCGGCCAGCGCGGGCCGGCCGGTCACTTCACAGGCGTGGCGCGCCTTGATCAACGCGTTCTCGACGAAGGTCAGGCCGGTCTCGGGCACATCGTCCACGCCCAACTCGCGCTGCGGCACGATCTGCAGCGGCAACCCGGCCAGCATGGCCTGCAGTTCCTTCAATTTGCCGGCGTTGCCGCTGGCCAGTACCAGTTTCATTGCTTGGGCTCCAACAAGTCCCAGGTGTTGCCATACAGATCGCGGAACACCGCGACGGTTGCATAGGGTTCTTCGCGCGGGGTTTCGAGGAATTCCACGCCACACGCGCTCATCGCGGCATGGTCGCGCCAGAAGTCATCGGTGTGCAGGAAGAAACCAACGCGGCCACCGGTCTGGTTGCCGATGCGGCTGCGTTGTTCTTCATTGCTGGCGCGTGCCAACAGCAGCGCGGCAGCGCTGCCATCGGTCGGGCCGACCACCACCCAGCGCTTGCGGCCCTGGTCCAGGTCTTCCAGCAGCTGGAACCCCAGCTTGCCGGTGTACCAGGCAATCGCCTCGTCGTAGTCGGTGACTACCACGGTGACCAGGGCAAGGCGCCGGTTCATGCCTGCGCCAGTGCCGCCTGCTGTGCATCGAACAGCTCGCGGATGCCCTTTTCGGCCAGCACCAGCAGCGCGTCCAGTTCGTCGCGGCGGAAGGCGTGGCCTTCGGCGGTGCCCTGCAGTTCGATGAAACCGCCGCCATCATTCATGACGACATTCATGTCGGTATCGCAGTCACTGTCCTCTGCGTAATCCAAGTCCAGCACCGGCTGGCCCTTGTAGACGCCGACAGAGACCGCCGCAACCGCGCCGAACAGCGGGTTGCGCTTGATATCGCCGCGCTTCATCAGCAGGTTGACCGCATCGACCAGAGCGACATAGGCGCCGGTGATGGCGGCGGTGCGGGTGCCGCCGTCGGCCTGCAGCACGTCGCAATCCAAGGTGATGGTGCGTTCGCCCAGCGCATTGCGATCAATGCAGGCGCGCAGGGTGCGACCGATCAGGCGCTGGATTTCCAGCGTGCGGCCACCCTGCTTGCCGCGCGCGGCTTCGCGGTCGGAGCGGGTATGGGTGGAGCGCGGCAGCATGCCGTATTCGGCGGTCACCCAGCCCTCGCCCTTGCCGCGCAGGAAGCCCGGCACGCGGTTCTCGACGCTGGCAGTGCACAGCACGCGGGTGTCACCAAAACTCACCAGCACCGAACCTTCGGCATGACGGGTGAAGGAACGCTCGATGGTGACAGTGCGCAACTGGTCGGCCGGGCGGCCGCTGGGACGGGAAAAGGTCATGGGGGATCCGTTAGTACGAGATGATCAGGTGGACGTCCGGGCGGTTGATGCACCAGCGTCCAGAGGCGGCTAGGGTACCATTCGCCCTTTGAAACGCATCGGAAAGCACATGATTCGGAGCATGACCGCCTATGCCGGCGGCGAACGCATCACCCCGTGGGGCACGCTGGGTTGCGAACTGCGCTCGGTGAACCACCGGTTCCTGGAAGTGGGCGTGCGTCTGCCCGAGGACCTGCGTGCGCTGGAACCGCAGCTGCGTGAGCGCATTGCCGCCCGCGTCAGCCGCGGCAAGCTGGATCTGGTGATGCGCCTGCGCGCACCGGAAGCCGCCACTTCGCTGGCGGTCAACGAGGTGCTGGTCGAGCAGCTGGCTGAATTGGCGCAGCGTCTGCACGGGCGCTTCCCGGCCATGCAGGTCGGTTTCACCGATCTGCTGCAGTACCCGGGTGTACTGCGCGCCGAGGCTGCCGACAGCACCGCTCTGCATGCCGAAGCCCTGGCCCTGCTGGAGGAAACGGTGGCCAGCTTCGTGCAGGCGCGTGAGCGTGAAGGCGACAACTTGGCTACGGCCATCAGCGAGCGCGTTGATTCCGTTGAGCGTATTGCCGCGGAAGTGCGGGAACTGATCCCGGCCATCCGTGAAGGGCAGCGGGTCAAGCTGGCCGCACGCCTGGCCGACTTGCCGCACCCGGTGGATCCGGGCCGTGCCGAGCAGGAGCTGGTGATGTGGCTGCAGAAGCTCGACGTGGATGAGGAGCTGGACCGCCTGGACAGCCACATCGCCGAGATCCGCCGCGTACTGCGCCAGCGCGAGCCGGTCGGTCGCCGGCTGGATTTCCTGCTGCAGGAATTCAACCGCGAGGCCAACACCCTGGGCTCCAAGTCGGTGGACGCGCGCACTTCCAATGCCGCCGTCGAGCTGAAGGTGCTGATCGACCAGATCCGCGAGCAGGTCCAGAACATCGAGTAAAGGCAGTGCCGAGCCACGCTCGGCAAAGCCAAGGCCTGTAGTGCCGAGCCACGCTCGGCAAAGCCAAGGCCTGTAGTGGCCAGCCCAGCTAGGCCGAGGCGCTGCCCGGTAAGCCCAGCCGAGCAGGGCGCGGCGCGACCAAAGAGGCTCTACCGGTAACGCCCAGCCGAGCAAGGCTCGGCTCTACCAATGAGGCTCCACCGGTAACGCCCAGCCGAGCATGGCTCGGCTCTACAGGTGACGCTGCTCCCACAAGGCTCTGGGCGGCCATGAACGCAGCTGTCCCTGCACAGACCGGCCCACGCCGGTACAATGCCGGGCCATTCCGACGTTGGCCCACCGCATGCGTGGCACCCTCTACATCGTCGCTGCCCCGTCCGGGGCCGGCAAAAGCAGCATCGTCAACGCCACCCTGGCGCGCGACCCGCACATCTCGCTGTCCATCTCCTTCACCTCGCGGGCCATGCGCCCGGGCGAGGTCAACGGCAAGCACTACCACTTCGTCCCGGCCGCCGAATTCGAGCAGATGATCGCCGCCGGCGATTTCTTCGAGCACGCGCTGGTGCATGGCGACTGGAAGGGTACGGCGCGGCAGTCGGTGGAGCCGCAGCTGGCGTCCGGCAAGGACGTATTGCTGGAAATCGATTGGCAGGGCGCACGCCAGGTACGTGAGAAAGTGCCCGGTGCGGTCAGCGTGTTCATCCTGCCGCCGTCGCGGCAGGCGCTGGATGAGCGCATGCGCAAGCGCGGCCAGGACAGCGAAGCGGTGATGGCCCAGCGGCTGGCTGCCGCGCGCGAGGAAATGCTGCATTACGACGAGTTCGACTACGTCATCATCAACGAGGATTTCGACACCGCCGTTGGCGAAATGTGCTCGATCTTCGCCGCCAGCCGGCTGCGCTGCGCCCCCCAGCAGCAGCGCCATGCCGAGCTGATTGCCTCGTTGCTGGTTCCGGAAAACCGAGCAAGTGATTGATCCACAAGGGGCTGTTCAGGCGTTGACTTGATTTCAACCCCCACCTGCCCCTACAATCCGTCCCCTTTCCCTCATTCGATCGAGCGGCCGTTGCAGGTCGCCGGGAGCCCGCATGGCCCGCATTACCGTAGAAGATTGCCTGGAAGTCGTTAATAACCGTTTTGAGCTGGTCATGATGGCGTCCAAGCGTGCCCGTCAGCTGGCCAATGGTGTCCAGGCGACGATCGACAACAGCGAGACCGAGGACAAGCCGACCGTATTGGCGCTGCGCGAAATCGCCGCCCGTCGCATCGACAATGACCTGATCGAGGAAGTCGAGAAGTCCGAGCGCGAGCGTGCTGAACGTGAAGCACTGGAGTGGGCCGCCGCTGAAGTGGTTGCCGACGAAGACATGTCCAAGAACGACGATTGATCGCTTCTTAGCCATTGATTGATGTTGTCTGCAAACAGCCCGCCAAAAGCGGGCTGTTTGCGTTGTAGGAATTGCCGTGGAACGTCCACTGGCATAGTCTTCTGGCATGAACCCAGGCCCTTCCGCCCAGGTAGCCACGCCCGCGGGCGGGGTGGTACCTGACTATGTACTGCAACTCGAACGCGCAGCCAGCTATCTCCCTACCGAGCAGCTGCCGCTGTTGCGTCGTGCCTGGGAGGTCGGGGCGGCCGCGCACGCTGGTCAGACCCGCAAATCCGGTGAGCCCTACATCACCCATCCGGTGGCAGTGGCGCGCATCCTGGCCGAACTGGGCCTGGATGTTGAAACCCTGATCGCCGCGATCCTGCACGACACCATCGAGGACACCCCGCTCACCGGCGAAGAGCTGGCCGCCGAGTTCGGCCAGGCCGTGGCCGATCTGGTTGAAGGCGTGACCAAGCTGGACAAGCTCAAGTTCCGCGACCGCCAGGAAGCAGCGGCGGAGAGCTTCCGCAAGATGCTGCTGGCGATGTCGCGCGACCTGCGCGTGATCATGATCAAGCTGGCCGACCGCCTGCACAACATGCGCACCCTCGGCGCGCAGAGTGCCGAAGCGCGCCGCCGCATCGCCACTGAAACGCTGGATATCTACGCCCCCATTGCCCAGCGCCTGGGCATGAACCTGATCAAGTCCGAGCTGCAGAACCTCGGCTTCCGCGCGTTGTACCCGTGGCGCCACGCCATCATCGAAAAACACATCCGCAGCCAGCCGGTGGTGCGCCGTGAGTCGATGGCGCAGGTGGAGGTGCAGTTGTCGCAGCGCTTGGCGCGTGAAGGGTTGGAACATCGCCTGATCAGCCGCATCAAGACGCCGTGGAGCATCTACACCAAGATGCGCGAGGAGAACAAAAGCTTCGACCAGGTGATGGATGTGTTCGGCTTCCGCCTGGTGATGCGCAGCGTGCCCAACTGTTACCACGCGCTGGGCGGCGTGCATGCGGCCTTCAAGCCGCTGGACGGCCGCTTTCGTGACTTCATCGCCATTCCCAAGGCCAATGGCTACCAGTCGCTGCACACGGTGCTGTTTGGTCCGTACGGCTCGCCGATCGAAGTGCAGATCCGCACCGAGGAAATGGACCTGATCGCCGAGCGCGGCGTGGCCGCGCACTGGACCTACAAGTTCGGCGGCGACGGCCCCAACAGCGCGCAGAGCAGGGCGCATGCGTGGATCGTGGAACTGATCGACTCGCAGCGTACCGCCGGTTCGTCGCTGGAGTTCCTGGACAACGTCAAGGTTGATCTGTTCCCGGACGAGGTCTATCTGTTCACGCCCAAGGGCAAGATCCTGGCGCTCCCGCGCAACTCGACCGCGCTGGACTTCGCCTATGCGGTGCATACGGACGTGGGCAACCGTGCGGTGGCCTCGCGCGTGGACAAGAAGCTGGTGCCGCTGCGCACGCGTCTGGTGAGCGGGCAGACGGTGGAGATCATCACTGCGCGTTCGGCGTCGCCCAAACCGCAGTGGCTGGAATTCGTGGTCAGCAGCAAGGCGCGCACCGCCATCCGCCACCAGCTCAAGCAGCTGGAGCACGAGGATGCGGTGCAGTTGGGCCACAGCATGCTCGACCGTGCGCTGGAAGCGATGGACAGCTCGATTGAGCGGTTGCCGAAGGGGCGCCTGGATGCCTTCCTCACCGAGCACCGCTACCCGCGCCTGGAGGCCTTCCTGGCCGACGTGGCGCTGGGCAACTGGATGCCGACCCAGGCCGCGCAGGCGCTGATGTCCTATGCCGAACTGCGTGCCAGCGGCGTCACCCATCGTGCCCAGGAGAAGATCCTGATCAATGGCAGCGAGCGTGGCGTGGTCAGCTTCGCCAATTGTTGCCAGCCGATTCCCGGCGACGACATCATGGGTTACCACACCGCCGGCAAGGGCATCGTGGTGCACCGTCTGGATTGCCCGAACCTGGCTGAACTGCGCAAGACGCCGGACCGCTGGGTGCCGATTGGCTGGGATACCAGCGTGGTTGGCGATTACGACACCGCCCTGGTGGTCGAGGTGGAGAACGGCACCGGCGTATTGGCGCAGTTGGCTGCCGCCATCGCGCAGAGCCATTCCAACATCGAACGGGTGGACTACCTGGACCGCGACTTCAACGCAGCGGTGCTGTGCTTCAACATCCAGGTGCGCGACCGCAACCACCTGGCTGAAGTGATGCGTCGCCTGCGTCGCCTGCAGGTCGTGCAGGCCGTCCGCCGCCAGTAATGGGGAGTGCCGAGCCCTGCTCGGCAGTGTTTCTACCGGTAAACGGCAGTGTTTGTAGGAGCGACGTCAGCCGCGAAGCTGGCATCGATGATGCAACAGGGATGTTTGCCAGCCGGATGTCCTATCGACTTCGCGGCTTAACCGGTTGACGGCGGTGTTTGTAGGAGCGGCGTAAGCCGCGAAGCTGGCATCGATGATGCAACAGGGATGTTTGCCAGCCGGATGTCCTATCGGCTTCGCGGCTGACGCCGCTCCCACAAACAAAAACCGCATCGGGTGTACGGGGAAAGCCGCCCCAGCCGAGCATGGCTCGGCTCTACCTGCTTCGCGCTATCCACACAGGCTGTGTCCTGCTGCATCCACAAGTTGTGGATAAGCGCGCGCAGCCCTTGCGCTGCGGGCCTCTGCAAAACATGGTGATATTTTGTCCATGAGCTGTGGATGACCTGTAGTGCCGAGCCATCCATGGAAACCCGTAGTGCCGAGCCATGCTCGGCAGGGGCTCTACCGGTTAACGGCAGTGTTTGTAGGAGCGGCGTCAGCCGCGAAGCTGGCATCGATGATGCAACAGGGATGTTTGCCAGCCGGATGTCCTATCGGCTTCGCGGCTTGTCCGGTTAACGGCAGTGTT
>NZ_JBRRBO010000011.1:0-118253 GCF_056756175.1 Stenotrophomonas sp. STEN240
GGCAATGGCCCCATTGCCAAACGCGGCGGTGCCCGCAGCGGATGCCGTGGTGTAGACGCTGCCATCGGCGGCCCCGCCAACGGCGGTAGCTTCCTCTCCCGATGCCACAGCACCGACGCCTATGGCAGTGGCAACCGCTCCGCTCGCTTCAGCCTGCGCACCTATTGCTACGCTCAAATTGCCGGAAGCAAGCGAGGCGGCGCCCAGCGACAGGGCGAACTTGCCACCGGCCTGCGCTTCCTGGCCCATGGCCACTGCTGCATCACCACTGGCGATGCTGTCATGGCCAACCGCCACCGCACTGACTTCGCTGGCGACGGAGTTGGCACCCAGGGCCAAAGCGTTGTCGCCCAGGGCAGTGGCGCCGGCACCATAAGCCGAGGCCGACGCGCCCATCGCATTGGCAGCTTGGCCCGAGGCAGTTGCGCCCTCGCCTTCGGCATACGCGCCAACATCGCTGCCAGAACTGCCGTCGGCGACGAAGTACTTGCTGGTGTGCTCGGCCACGGCCGCCACCGCATCAAGCTGCGACTTGTTCACCGCATCGGTAGCCTGCGTGGCGGCTGCGACATGGGTGATCTGCCGCTCCTCGCCTTCGGCACCCACCGCTACGCTGTTGACACGATCCGCCAGTGAGCCGGCACCCAAGGCAACGCTGTTGGCAGCAACCGCCTGGGCGCTGGCGCCCAACGCCGTGGAAGCGCTGCCGCGGCTCACACTCGCATGACCGACTGCAATGCTGTTGGCGCCGGCAGCCCAACTGGCGCTGCCCAGCGCGGTGGCATTGAGACGTGTGGCCCGGGCCTGATAGCCGATGGCCGTGGCCTGTGCCGCCGCCGCTTCGCTCAGCGCGCCGGAGGCCAGGGAGAAGTGACCTGTCGCCTGCGAACCGGCGCCCAGTGCAGTTGCGGCATCACCACTGGCAAGGGTGCCAAGATAGTCCTGGTCGTCGGGCGAAAGCATCGCCGGCCCACCCAACGCGACACTACCCTTTGCGCTGGCCACCGCCGTTGCGCCAACAGCCACGCTGTACTGGCCACCCGCCGCAGCAGCTTCACCCGCGGCGACTGCGCCCGCAGCGCCAACCATGGCACCTGCATCGCTGCCGACCATGCCACTTGCCTTGAAGTACTTGTCGGTATTGACCGCAACAGCAGCCACATCATCCAACTGCGCCTTGTTCACTGCATCGGTAGCGGCGGTAGCCGCCGCAACATTGGTGATCTGGCGCTCGTTACCCGCCGAACCAACCGAGACCGAATTGGCCCGCTCAGCCAGCGAGTCCACGCCCAGGGCCACGCTGTTCTCCGCCGAGGCATTCGCGCCGGCACCCACGGCCGTACTCAGCAGGCCGTCCGCGGCACTTAGATAGCCCAGCGCGGTGCTGAAATCACCACTGGCAATGGCCCCATTGCCAAACGCGGCGGTGCCCGCAGCGGATGCCGTGGTGTAGACGCTGCCATCGGCGGCCCCGCCAACGGCGGTAGCTTCCTCTCCCGATGCCACAGCGCCAACGCCTATGGCAGTGGCAACCGCTCCGCTCGCTTCAGCCGACGCACCTACAGCTACGCTCAAATTGCCGGAGGCAAGCGAGGCGGCGCCCAGCGACAGGGCGAACTTGCCACCGGCCTGCGCTTCCTGGCCCAGAGCCACTGCTGCATCACCACTGGCGATGCTTTCATGGCCGACCGCCACCGCACTGACTTCGCTGGCGACGGAGTTTGCGCCCATGGCCAAAGCGTTGTCGCCCAGCGCAGTGGCGCCGGCACCATAAGCCGAGGCCGCCTCGCCCATCGCATTGGCAGCTTCGCCCGAGGCAGTTGCGGCTTCACCTTCGGCATACGCGCCAACATCGCTGGCAGAACTGCCGTTGGCGACAAAATACTTGCTGGTGTGTTCGGCCACGGCCGCCACTGCATCAAGCTGGGATTTGTTCACCGCATCTGTCGCTTCGGTGGCGGCTGCGACATGGATGATCTGCCGCTCACTACCACTGTCGCCTACCGATACGCTGCGCTCGCGGTCAGCGACCGAGCTGGCGCCCAACGCAACGCTGTTGGCCGCGCGTGCGGCAGCCTGCTGACCCAATGCGGTTGAACCATCAGCATCGGCGCTGCTTTTGAAGCCCACGGCAGTGCTTTTTTCGGCAGATGCCCTTGCGCCAGCACCTACCGCTGAAGTGCCCGCAGCAAGTGCCTCGGTGACATCGCCATCGACAGAGACACCGCCGATGGCAACTGCATCCTCGCCCACGGCAGTGGCGCGCACACCCAACGCGATGCTCGAATCCCCTTGGGCGGCGCTGCCCGTACCAATCGCAGTGGCATCAACTGCCATGGCCTGCGCACCATCACCGATGGCGATGCTGCGGTCTGCTCCCGCAAAACCATTGCTGCCAACTGCCAGCGCATTCGCACCGGCCACATAGTTGGCCAGGCCAAACGCGCTGCTGCCATCGCCGTCCACCTGGTTGAAGTTGCCGACGGCAGAACTATTGATGCCACTGGCCGTGTTCACATAACCGAGCGCACTGCTGTAATCGGCAGCAGCAATGTTGTAACTGCCTATCGCCACGCTTTCTGCACCGCTGGCAACGCTGCCAACACCGGCAGCGGTGGCACCAACGCCGCTGGCCTGGGCATCATCGCTGCCGTCCGCCGCGCCGTTGGCGACAAAATACCGGCTGGTCTGCGCGGCGTCGCCGGCAACAGCCTTGAGCTGGGCAAGATTCACCGCATCGGTGTCCTGACTGCCCGCAGCGACATTGCTGATCTGCCGCTCGCTGCCGGCAGCGCCCACCGATACCACGTTGTCACGATCGGCCAGCGCGTGTGCGCCCAAGGCAACACTGTTGCGGCCCTGCGCAACCGCCGCATTGCCCAGCGCCACGCTTCCCAACGCCGAGGCCACGCTCTGCGCACCGATTGCGACCGCATTGCTGCCTGCAGCCGCCGCATCGCCCTGCAGCGCGCAGTCGGCGAGGTTCATGCTGCCCAGTACGATGCACTTGGCATTGCCTCCCACCGCCACTGATTGCGCCTGCAGCGGCGCTACCTGCGCTCCCAGCCCCAAGGCAATTGCGATTGCCAGCGCCTGCAGACGATGGGAGCCTCCTGCGCGCTCGTCCACCAGCGCACCTGGCGCATTGCTGGCAAGTTCCGATGCCACGACCAGCTGTCCCAGTGCCTTGTTCCACACCTTGCGATAAATCCGATTCATCGAAACTGCTCCTGAAGTGGACTGAGTTTTCGCCGCAGGCGTGCTGGCTGATGCGGCATCGACGACTGTTTGCGTTGACGTGTGCTGCTGTCTTTCCCCGTGCTGTTTGCATGCCTCGGGCTCGCGCCCGTCACCGGCACCACGCTGCGAAGTGCAGCTGTGCCTGTAGAGCGGCGCGAGTTTCAGAGCGCTGTGTTTTGAACGTCAAGTTTCGTACTGGCCCCGAAAACCAGCGGTTACAGCGGGAAAAACACGCTGTTTGGCGAAACCCATCATGGTTTTTTTTTGACAAACAACTCTGTTCTGGCACATGCGGATACAGCGTCCGGAGCAGACTTAGAACGACATTCCAGAACGGAAAAAGCCCGCAGGCGTTGGCCTGCGGGCTTCTTGGTTTTCGTATGTGCTGAAACTATCTTTCGGCGTTTTCGCCTGTTCAGCCGCACCATACTCTTGCGTTGCGGAACATCCGCAGCCACGGCGAATCTTCGCCCCAGCTGCCCGGTGCCCAGCTCAGGTTGACGCTGCGCGGGGTACGTTCCGGGTGCGGCATCAGGATGGTGACGCGGCCATCACTACTGGTCAGGCCGGTGATGCCGTCAGGCGAACCATTCGGATTGAGCGGGTACTGGCTGGCCACGCGGCCATCGCCATCGACGTAACGCAGCGCGACACTGGCTGCGGCCTGGTCCACCGCGTTATCGAACTCGGCACGGCCTTCGCCATGCGCCACCGCCACCGGCAGGCGCGAACCGGCCATGCCACGCAGCAGGATGGACGGCGACTCCAGCACTTCAAGCAGCGCAGTACGCGCTTCGAACTGCTCGCTGGCATTGCGCAGGAACTTGGGCCAGTGCTCGGCGCCTGGGATGATGTCCTTGAGCTGGCTCATCATCTGGCAACCGTTGCACACGCCCAGCGCGAAGGTATCCGGGCGTGCGAAGAAGGTCGCAAAGGCCTCACGCAATGCCGGACGTTCGAGGATGGAGGTTGCCCAACCGCGCCCTGCGCCCAGCACGTCGCCGTAGCTGAAACCGCCGCAGGCAGCCATGCCGCGGAAGTCGCTCAGCTGCACGCGGCCTTCGATCAGGTCGCTCATGTGCACGTCGTAGGCATCAAAACCGACGCGCTCGAAGATGTTGGCCATTTCAATCTGGCCATTGACGCCCTGCTCGCGCAGGATCGCCACCTTCGGCCGTGCGCCGGTGGCGATGAACGGTGCTGCCACGTCCTCGGCCGCGTCAAACGACAGCTTCGGCTTCAGCCCCGGCGCGTTGAAATTACGGGCAATGGCGCGTTCCTGATCAGCCGCATCCGGGTTGTCACGCAGCTTCTGCATGGCATGGGTTACCGACCACCAGGCATCGAACAGTTCTTCCCAGCGCCATTCCACCAGCGTGTCGCTGCCCAGTTGCACGCGTACGGCAGCTGCGGTGGTGGGGCGGGCGATGCGCTGTGCACACTCGGTCAGGGCGTGGCGTTCGACCAGGTCGGCAAACGCGGCGCGGTCTTCCTTGGCGATCTGCACCACGGCGCCCAGTTCTTCGTTGAACAGGCTGCGGAACGGATCATCGCCCCAGGCATCGAGCACGATGTCCAGGCCCATGCGCGAGGCAAACGCCATTTCGCACAGTGCGGCGAACGCGCCGCCGTCGCTGCGGTCGTGGTAGGCCAGCAGCAGGCCGGACTCACGTGCATCGCAGATCAATTCAAAGAACGCACGCAGGCGCTGCGGGTCGTCCAGATCCGGCACTTCACCGGCGAATGCCGGCAGCGCACTGTGATCGGCCTGGGTCTGCGCCAGGATCGAACCGCCCAGACGCTGCTTGCCAGCACCCAGACCAATCAACCACAACTCACTTTCGGTTTCGCGGTCGAGCAGCGGCGTGAGCTGTTGGCGGGCATCGCTGACCGGCGCGAACGCGGTGATCACCAGCGATACCGGCGACACCGACTTTTCGGCCTGGCCATCGGCCTGCCACTGCGCCTGCATCGACAGCGAGTCCTTGCCCACAGGAATGCTGATATCCAGCTGCGGGCACAGTTCCATGCCGACGGCCTTGACTGCGTCGTACAGCAGCGCGTCCTCGCCGTTGTGGCCGCAGGCGGCCATCCAATTGGCGGACAGCTTGACCGTATCCAGCGCGGTCACCGGTGCTGCGCACAGGTTGGTGATGGCTTCGCCCACCGCCATGCGCGCCGATGCGGCGGCGTTCAACAGCGCCAGCGGCGTGCGTTCACCCAGCGACATCGCTTCGCCGGCATAGGTATCAAAGCCGGCCAGGGTGATGGCGACATCGGACATCGGCAGCTGCCACGGGCCGATCATCTGCTCGCGCGCAGTCAGGCCGCCAACGCTGCGGTCACCGATGGTGACCAGGAAGCTCTTGGACGCAACGGTCGGGTGTGCAAGCACACGCAGGCCGGCGTCATGCAGATCGATACCGGCGGTCTTCAGCGACGGCCAGCGCGGTGCCGGCGGGTGCACGGCGTCGCGGTGCATCTTCGGCGCCTTGCCGAACAGCACGTCCATCGGCAGATCGATCGGGGCATCGGCCGGGGTATTGCCCGGCGTCGCGCCATAGGCAACGACCAGGTGTTCTTCCGTCGTGGCGACGCCTACGGCGGCGAACGGGCAGCGCTCGCGTGCACAGATGGCGGCGAACTCGGCCAAGCGCTCCTGCGCCACGCCGAGCACATAACGTTCCTGCGACTCGTTGCACCACAGTTCCAGCGGCGACAGCGAGGGATCGTCGGTGGGCACCTTGCCCAGGTCGATCACGCCACCCACGTTGGAGTCGTGCAGCAGTTCCGGAATGGCATTGGACAGGCCACCGGCGCCAACGTCGTGGAAGAACCTGATCGGGTTGTTGCTGCCCATGGCCACGCAACGGTCGATCACTTCCTGGCAGCGGCGTTCCATTTCAGGGTTGTCGCGCTGTACGCTGGCAAAATCGAGGTCTTCGGCACTTTCGCCCGAGGCAACCGACGAAGCCGCACCGCCGCCCAGGCCGATCAACATGGCCGGGCCGCCGAGCACGATCACCGCGTCGCCAGCCTGCAGCTGCAGCTTGTCGACCTGCACGCGATCAATCGCGCCCAGCCCGCCAGCCAACATGATCGGCTTGTCGTAGGCACGGGTGATGCCGTCTTCCGGCAGCTCGAAGCTGCGGAAGTAACCGAGCAGGTTCGGGCGGCCGAATTCGTTGTTGAACGCGGCGCCGCCGAGCGGGCCGTCGAGCATGATGTCCAGGGCGGGCGCCATGCGCGGGTTCAGCGCGCGCGGTGCCTCCCACGGCTGCGGCAGGGTCGGGATGCGCAGGTGCGAGACCGAGAAACCGGTCAGGCCGGCCTTGGGCTTGCCGCCACGGCCGGTGGCACCTTCGTCGCGGATTTCGCCACCGGCGCCGGTCGCGGCGCCCGGGAACGGCGCAATCGCGGTCGGGTGGTTATGCGTTTCCACCTTGATCTGGAACGCGCTGGGCACCACCGCTTCGCTGCGGTACTTGCCGGTGGCCGGGTCCGGGCGATAACGCGCGGCCGGTTCACCTTCAATCACCGCGGCATTGTCGCTGTACGCGCTGAGCGTGTGCTGCGGGGTCTGCTGGTGGGTGTTCTTGATCATCTTGAACAGCGAGCGCTCCTGCGCCTCGCCGTCGATGGTCCAGCTGGCATTGAAGATCTTGTGCCGGCAGTGTTCGGAGTTGGCCTGCGCGAACATCATCAGTTCAACGTCGGACGGGTCACGACCGAGTTCGCTGTAACGCTGGCGCAGGTAATCGATTTCGTCATCAGCCAGGGCCAGGCCGAGGCGCTTGTTGGCCCCTTCCAGGTCATCCAGCGCAATCCGCTCCAGGGTGCCGCGGCCGACATTGTTGAACAGCGCCTGGGCCTGGCCGATATCGGCCAGCAGCGACTGGGTCATCGGGTCGTGCAGCAGCTTGGCAACCGCCGCCTGCTGGGCCGGATCGGCCGGCCAGCCGCTCAGGTCGATGCGGGTACCGCGCTCGACGCGCTGGATCGGCAGGCCGGCACCGCGCACCAGCTCGGTGGCCTTGCTCGACCACGGCGACAGCGTGCCCAAGCGCGGTACCACGAAGCGGGAAACCGCTCCCTCGGCGCGTTCGGCAGCCTGCGGCTGACCCTGCAGGATGCGGCCCAGCGTGGTCTGGTCGACCGCGCCGGCATCAGCGGCCTGGGTGAAATAGACGTGCCAGGCACCGGTGATGCGCAGATCGGCGGCAATGGACTGCAGGCGGGATTCAAGACGTTCGCGGCGGAACGGCGAAAGGGCAGCTGCGCCCTCGAGGACGATCATGTCCGGGAGACCATGGTGGGAATCGGCCCGCGATTGTACCGGACTCGGCCGCCCCAGGCCTCAGCATGGCGGCTACCAGAAGTCCTCAGCAATGACGCGGATCACACCGACAGCTGGCACGGCAGTGCAAACCGCGCAGCCGATTTTGACATCGTTATCCTCAATCGGCCGGCAGCAGCCTGCCGGCACACGGGCTCCCATCCGGGCGTTTTCATTCCTCCCAGCACCTTCTTCAAGGCCTGACACCCGTTTGTCCGGCATGCCGAAGGCGTGCCCGTGCGCGTACCACATCCACCAGAAGGAGACTGACCATGACGGAACATTCCCTGCGCCATTGCCTGCCCCCATTCATCCGCCCTGCCCATTCCGGCGTGCACCTGCGCGCGAGCCTGGTGCTGGCCTTGGCCATGGCGGCCGTGCCTGCGGCCCAGGCCGCCGACTGCAGCGGGGTCAAAGCCTGGCTGGGCACCACCATCTACCAGCCCGGCAACACCTTGCAGAAAGGCGGCGTGCTGTACCAGGTGCGCCAGACCATCTGGAACGCCCCGCCCGATCACCCCGCCGGCCGGCGCTACTACGACAATCTGGGCCGCTGCGACGCCAGCCCGCCCGTTGCCAACAAGCCACCACAGGTCCGCCTGACCTCGCCTGCCGCTGGCAGCAGCTTCATCGCCGGCAGCCCCATCACCTTCAGCGCCGAGGCCAGCGACAGTGATGGCACTGTCCGCAAGGTCGAATTTTTCCGCAACGCGCTGTCCATTGGCAGTGTCGGCAGCGCCCCCTACAGCCTGACCTGGCGGGGCCCGGCAGCGGGCAACTACATCCTCACAGCCGTAGCCACCGATGACCGCAATGCCAGCACCACCTCGGCGCCGGTCCATGTCGTGGTCACCGCCGCCGACAAGGACACCACCCCGCCCTCCATCCCCAACGGGCTGGCGGTGACTTCGCGCACCGCCAACAGCATCGCCCTGCAGTGGAATGCCGCCAGCGACAACCCCGGCGGCAGCGGCATGGCGGCGTACACGCTGTACCGCGATGGCCGGCAGATCGCCTCGGTCGGCGCGGCTGGCTACATCGATGCGGGCTTGCGCGCGGCCACCAGCTATCGCTATGTCGTAAGTGCACGCGACAAGGCGGGCAATGCCTCGGCCATCAGCACAGCCATCAGCGCCACTACCCTGGCCGAGGACACCGGCGGCGGTGATCCTACTGATCCGGGTAAACCAGTTGATCCCGGTAATCCGGTTGACCCAGGCAATCCCGTTGATCCCGGCACGCCGGCCGCAACTGGCAAGCGGGTCATCGGCTACTTCACCCAGTGGGGTATCTATGGCCGCAATTACCGGGTCAAGAACATCGACAGCAGCGGTTCGGCGGCACACCTGACCCACATCAACTACGCCTTCGGCAACGTCCGGAACAACCGCTGCGAAGTCGGCGTCACCCAGGCCGCCAACGCGTCCAGCGGTGCCGGCGGCGATGCCTATGCCGATTACACCCGCAGCTTTGGCGGCAGCGAGAGCGTCAGCGGTGTTGCCGACCGATGGAACCAGCCCCTGCGCGGCAACTGGAACCAGCTCAAGCAACTCAAGGCCAAGCACCCACAGTTGAAGACACTGATCTCGCTGGGCGGCTGGACCTGGTCACGCGGCTTCGCCAGCGCCGCGCGCCCGGAGAACCGCCAAGCGTTCGTCGCCTCCTGCATTGATGCGTATATCAAGGGCAACCTGCCGTTCACTGACAACGCCGGTGGCAAGGGTGTCGCTGCGGGCGTGTTCGATGGCATCGACATCGATTGGGAATACCCGGCCGCCTGTGGGCTGAGCTGTGGCACCCCGGCCGACCGCGACAACTTCACCGCGCTGCTGGCCGAGTTCCGCCGCCAGCTGGATGCGGTGCGGCCGGGGTTGCTGCTGACCGTGGCGGTCGGTGCCGGCATCGACAAGATCCGCCCGACCGACCCGGCGGCCTACCACCGCCACCTGGATTTCATCAATGTGATGACCTATGACTTCCACGGCGCCTGGGCCGGCACCACCAACCACCACAGCGCGCTGTTCAACGCACCGGCCGATCCGTCCCGCGGTGATGCCGCCCTGTACAACAGCAACGACGCCATCGAGGCCTACCTGCAGCGCGGCGTGCCGGCGGCCAAGTTGAACCTGGGCGTGGGCTTCTACGGCCGTGGCTGGACCAATGTAGGCCCCACCAACAACGGTCTGTACCAGAGCGGGCGGCCGGCGAACGGCAGGTTCGAAGCCGGCATCGAGGACTGGAAAGTGCTCAAGAACCTCGGTTGGCCGGTGTATACCGACCCGGCTGCACAGGCCACCTGGCTGTACAACGGCAGCACGTTCTGGAGCGTGGATACCCCGGAAATGCTGGGCCGCAAGATGGCCTACGTCAAAGCGCAGGGCCTGGGCGGTGCTTTCTTCTGGGAGTTCAGCGGCGATGACGCCCAGGGCACCTTGGTCAACAGCATCGGCAAAGGCCTGAAATAAGCCCCGGCCAAAACCACAACGCCCCTCTCGTTACCGGGAGGGGCGTTGCCTTTCACGCGTTGGGCTGCAGGGCTATCAGCGGCTGCCGCCGCCTTCCATGCGGTCCAGCGTTGCCTTCAGCTGGGCCGGCGGCAGGTAGCCACCAAGCTGGGTGCCGTCGGCGGCAAAAATCGCCGGCGTACCGTTGATGCCCAACTGCTGGCCCAGGTTGTACTGCATGGCCACCGGGTTGGTGCAGTTCTTTGCCGGAACCGGCTGGCCGGTCTTGGCGGCGGTCAATGCAGCCTTGCGGTCGCTGGCGCACCAGACCGAGATCATGTCGGTGGCGTCCTTGCTGGCCAGGCCCATGCGCGGGAACGCCAGGTATTCCACCGCAATGCCATTGCGGTTCAGCTCGGCGATGTCCTGATGCAGCTTGCGGCAATAACCGCACTCGATGTCCGTGAACACGCTGATGGTGTGCTTGGCATTGGGCGGCGCAAACACGATGCGATCCGAATGCGGCAGGGTTTCCAGCAGGCCGCGACGGTAGGCCAGCAGGCCCGGGCTGGTGGCCTGGGTCTTGTTGGCGATGTCATACGGGGTGGTCTGCAGCAGGTAGCGGCCGTCATCGGTGACGTACAGCACCTGCCCGGACACGATCACCTCGCGGAAACCGGCGAACGGTGCCGCGCCGATGTAATCGGGCTTGAAATTCGGATCGAGTTCCTTGAGCGCATCGCGCACGCGCTTCTCGACCGCCGCATCGGTGGCCGGGGCGGCAGCTGCGGCAGCGGTTTTGGAGGCTGCGGGCTGTTGCGCACAGGCAGTAAGGCTCAGCGCTCCCAGCAGCGCGGCAATGGCAAATCGGAACATGGCGACCCATCGAAAGAGAACGGGGGGATTCTCGCACACCCGCCGTGCACAGCTCCGCAACCGGCAGCTCACCAGCGGCGGAGGGCGTAAGAACGCAGGCCTGCAGGAGCGGCGCCAGCCGCGAAGCAGCTGAACCGGCAGGTCGCCAGAAATGCCTTTGCTCGGACCTTCCCGACTTCGCGGCTGACGCCGCTCCTACAAAACGCGAGCACTGGTAATGCCGAGCCATGCTCGGCAGAGGCTTTGCCGGTAAGGCCTCTGCCGAGCATGGCTCGGCTCTACAGGTGCGTTTCCGGCTATACCTGCTTCGCGGCTGACGCCGCTCCTACAAAAGCCTCGCGCTGGTAGTGCCGAGCCATGCTCGGCAGAGGCTTTGCCGGTAATGGCCCCAGCCGAGCATGGCTCGGCTCTACAGGTGCGTTTCCGGCTGTACGTGCTTCGCGGCTTACGCCGCTCCTACATAAAGCCGAGCACTGGTAGTGCCGAGCCATGCTCGGCAGAGGCTTTGCCGGTAGTGCCCCAGCCGAGCATGGCTCGGCTCTACAGGTGCGTTTTCGCCTTAACCCACTTCGCGGCTGATGCCGTTCCTGCAAACAAGCACGGCGGCGGCCTGCAACGCAGCCTTAGCCGCGCGGATGGTGATTGCGGTGCAACTTCTGCAGGTGTTCGCGGGCTACCAGGGTATAGATCTGGGTGGTTGACAGGGAACTGTGGCCGAGCAGCATCTGCAGCGCGCGCAGGTCGGCACCGTGATTGAGCAGATGGGTTGCAAAACTGTGGCGCAGGCCGTGCGGGCTGATCTTGCCGGGGTCGATGCCGGCTGCCGCAGCACTGGTCTTCACCAGCGCCCAGAACTGCTGGCGACTGAGCGGGGTACGGTCCACATCGACAAACAAAGGCACCTGCCCGCTCGGGGTCGCGGCGACCGGCTTGCCACCGGCAAGCAGCGGCCGCGCGGTAGCCAGGTAGCGCTCCAGCCAGTACTGCGACTCTTCGCCCAACGGCACCAGCCGCTCCTTGCTGCCCTTGCCGGTGACCCGCAACACGCCCTGACGAAGATTGACCGCATTGGCCGGCAGGTTGACCAGTTCGCTGACCCGCAGGCCAGCCGCATACATCAGTTCCAGCATCGCGCGGTCACGCAGGCCTACCGGCGTGTCCACATCCGGTGCGTTCAACAAGGCCTCGATCTGGCTTTCGGCCAGCGCCTTGGGCAGGGAGCGAGGCAGCTTGGGCGATTCCAGCAGGGCGGCCGGGTCCTCGCTGCGTTCGCCGCGCTTGAGCGCCTGGGCAAAGAAGGCCCGCAGCACCGACAGCAGACGCGCGTTGCTGCGCGCAGTCCAACCGTGCCGGGTACGCCAGGCCAGGTAATCGAACAGGCCGGCGCGATCCATCCCGGCCAGACCATCATTGGCGCCATCGCGCCAGCGCGACAGGCCTTCCAGGTCACGCCGATAGCTGTCCAGCGAGGCTCGGGCCAGGCCGTGCTCAGCCCAGATCGCATCCAGGAAACGTTGGATCAGATGCTCATCGGCAGCGCGCAGGGGCGGCAACTGCTGTACCAGCTGGCGGCGTTCGGCGGGGGTAAGTGCGGCGGACATCGGCGCAAGGATAAGCGTTGCGCCCGCGCCTGCCCATGCACGCCGGTAGCCACAAATCGTATGCTCGGTGCATGAGCACACCTGCCCTCGCCCAGACGCCCCGCCCTTCCGCGATGTTGCTGCGCCGCCTGGCCGCGCTGTTCTATGACCTGTGGCCGGTGCTGGCCTTGTGGATGCTGGTCTCGGCATTGTTCACCGTCGGCTACGCGCTGGCCGGGCACGCCAGCCGCGACAACATCCATCCGTTCAGCGCCCTGCAATGGCTGCTGTGGCTGAGCTGCTGGCTGATTGCCGGGCTGTACGCGACCGAAAGCTGGAAGCGCGGCGGCCAGACCCTGGGCATGCGGCCATGGCGCTTGCGCCTGCAGACCGTGGACGGGCAGTCGCCAAGCCGGGCGCTGCTGTGGAAACGCTATGCGCTGGGCAGCCTGTCGCTGCTGCTGGCAGGGCTGGGATTTTTCTGGGCACTGGTCGACCGCGAACGCCTGACCCTGCACGACCGCCTGAGCGGCACCCGCCTGCAGAAACTGTAGTGCCGAGCCATGCTCGGCAGGGGCATCACCAACATTGCCAGATGTAGTGCCGAGCCATGCTCGGCAAGGGGCCTTCCACACAGCCCTAGTAGGAGCGGCGTAAGCCGCGAAGCTACACACCCATACGATTGCAGGGATGCCGGTGATTTCATTGTCACCGGCTTCGCGGCTTACGCCGCTCCTACAACAACCTTGCTATCAGCCTACCCGCCGTCGTGACAGCCAGGCGGAGATGCCCAGCATCATGATCGGGGGCAATGCGTAGGCGATGCGGTAATCGAACTTCAACGCACCGGCCATGCGCCCGAAGAACATCTGCAGCAGCAGGAAGCCCAGCGCGAACAGCATCCCCAGGAACAGGCGTTTGCCCATGCCACCGCTGCGCAGCGAACCAAACGCGAACGGAACCGCCGCCAGACACAGCGCCAGCACGTTCAGCGGGTAGAACCAGCGGCCCCAATAGGTATCTTCGTAATCACGCGCATCCAGACCGTTACGCTTGCGGTAATCGATGCTGGTCTTCAGCTCGCCGGCGCTGAGGTTGCGCGGTTTGGCCAGGCCCGACGCCAAGGCCGCCGCATCCAGCTTGGACGCCCATTTCTCGCTGGGCAGTTCCTGGCGGCTGACCGAACGCTCACCGAACGTATCGCGACGCACCGTTTCCAGCACCCAACCCTGGTGGTCGTGGCGCGCAGTCTTGGCGTGGGTCAGGCTCAACAGACGGCCGTCTTCACCCAACTGGTACAGACGCACGTCATGCAGCAGCAGGGTCGACTGGCCATCGGCACCGACCTGTTCTTCGCCGGTCTGCGCATTGAGGAAGATGTCGCCCTCGCGCGCCCACAGGCCCGAATAGCGGGCGGTAGCGATATCGGTGTTGTAACGGGCACTGGTCTTGAGCGCATCGGCGCGGTTCTGCGCCCAGGGCGACAGAGTCTCACCGTTGACCACCATCAGCACGGTCAGCAGCGACAACGAGATCGCCACCGATACGGCAATGCGCCGACGCGACAGGCCAATCGCACGCAATGCGGTCAGCTCCGAAGTGGCAGCCAGCTGCCCCAGGCCCATCAGGGCGCCGATCACCGCCGCCATCGGGAACACGGTGTAGGCCCGGCGCGGCAAGGTATAGGCCACCCAGGCCAAGGCATGGCCGAAGCTGTAATGCCCCTGGCCGATTTTCCCGGCCTCGCCGGACAAGGCCATGATCGCGTCCAGGCCCAGCAGCACCATCCACACCACCAACACCGTGAGCAGCACGGTACGGCCTACGTAGATGTCATGGATCCGCGGCAGCAACCTCATGCCTTGGCTCCCACGCGGCGGCGGCTCAGGCGCCCATCACGGAAATACAGCCATAGCGCCAGGATCAGCAAGGGCAAGGTCAACCACCACATGCCCGCCTCCACCGGCAGCTTGCCCGACGCCAGCCACTGCTTGCCGAGAATGCTCAGGCTCACGCCCAGCGTATATGCGAGGAAGGCCACCATGATGCGGCCGTAGCGCTGCTGGCGCGGTGCGCTGCGGGCAAGCGGCAGGGTCAGCAGTGCAAATGCCAGGGCCAGCAGCGGCGGGGTGAGCCGCCAATGCAGCTGGGCCTTGGCCTCAGGCCGCGCATCCCCCAGCAACTGCCGGGTGGGCAACATTTCCGGATCATTCTGGTCGCGCACTTCGTCGCGGTCCGGAAGGGCCACCTCGTTGCGCGCATAGCGCATCAGCCGGTAGTCCAGGGCGCCGTTTTCCGGGCCCTCGACCCGATAACCGTCTTCCAGGCGCAGGTAGCGCTGGCGATCGCCTTCAAAGAACATTGCGCCGCTGTTGGCCGATACCACGTCGATACGCCCTTCCTTCTGCCGCTGCATGAACACCTTGCCCATCTTGGTGCCATCGCCGGCCAATGAAGACAGGTAAACCACGCCACCACCGGACAACGGGGTGAACTGGCCCGGCTCCAACCCGGCCACCACCATGCTGCGGCTGGCGTCCTGCAGCATCCGCTCGGCGCTGCGGTCGGCCCAAGGGCCCAGCCACAACGAGCAGGCCGCCACCAGGGCCACGACCGGCACGGTCAGCAGCAGGATCGGCTTGAGCATGCGCTTGGGGCCGACGCCGACCCCGGTGAGCACGGCCATTTCTGAATCGCGGTACAGCCGCGCGATCGACAGCGCCAGCCCCAGCATCAGCGCCAACGGCAGGATGATGGGCAGGTAGACGATGAACTGCAGGCCCAGCTGGGACAGCATCAGCCCGGCGGGGATGCGCCCATCGGCGATGCGGCCGAGGATGTCGACCAGCACACCGCCCATGCTGACTACCAGAAGTACGGTCAAAGTGGCCAGAAAGCTCTGGAGGAAGTCACTCAGCAGGTAGCGGTCAAGCTTCGCCATAGGGTCGGTGGTTTAAACTCTCGGTTTAGTCCGCAGAACGCCCGGCCTCGATGGCCCCGCGTATACAGCCTGCGATTGTACGGATTTGGCAACGGAATCTGATCAATGTCTCTGGAATTCACCCTGAACCACGCCGCCCCCGCCTCTGCCGAGGTGGATTGCGTCATTGTTGGCGCCTTCTCTGACAAGACGCTGTCACCGGCCGCAAAGGCCCTGGATACGGCCTCTGAAGGCCGTTTGGCGGCGCTGATCGAGCGCGGCGATGTCGGCGGCAAGACCGGCAACACCACTTTGCTGCACGATCTGGCCGGCGTCAGCGCTCCGCGCGTGCTGGTGGTTGGCCTGGGCGACCCGGCCAAGTTTGGCGTGGTGCAGTACCTGAAGGCCGCCGGCGACGCCGCCCGCGCCCTGAAGGCCGGCAACACCCGCAGCGCGCTGTTCACCCTGAACGAACTGGACGTCAGCGGCCGCGACAGCGCCTGGAAGGTGCGTCAGGCGGTGATCACCGCCAACCACGCCAGCTACCGCTACACCGCCACCCTGGGCAAGAAGAAGCCCGAAGCCCCGGGTCTGGAATCGCTGGCCATTGCCAGCAGCGACGAAACCGCGCTGCTGCAGGGCCAGGCCATCGCCGCCGGCGTGGAATACGCCCGCGAGCTGGGCAACCTGCCGCCGAATTACTGCACCCCGGCCTACCTGGCCGAATCCTCGGTCAAGTTCGCCGCCGAGCATGACGGCGCCGAAGCCGAGATCCTGGACGAGGCGCAGATGGAAGCGCTGGGCATGGGCTCGCTGCTGGCCGTGGCCCGTGGTTCGGCCAACCGCCCCAAGCTTGTCGTGCTGAAGTGGAACAATGGCGGTGAGGCCAAGCCCTACGTGCTGGTTGGCAAGGGCATCACCTTCGATACCGGCGGCGTCAACCTGAAGACCCAGGGCGGCATCGAGGAAATGAAGTACGACATGTGCGGTGGCGCCAACGTCATCGGCACCTTTGTCGCCACGGTCAAGGCCAAGCTGCCGCTGAACCTCGTTGTAGTCGTGCCGGCGGTGGAAAACGCCATCGACGGCAATGCTTACCGTCCGTCGGACGTGATCACCTCGATGTCGGGCAAGACCATCGAAGTGGGCAATACCGACGCCGAAGGCCGTTTGATCCTGTGCGATGCGCTGACCTATGCGCAGCGTTTCGAGCCGGCCGCCCTGATCGACGTGGCCACCCTCACCGGCGCCTGCATGGTGGCCCTGGGCCACCAGACCGCCGGCCTGATGAGCAAGCACGACGACCTGGCCAACGAACTGACCGCTGCTGGCGAGAACGTGTTCGACCGCGCCTGGCGCCTGCCGCTGTGGGACGAGTACCAGGGCATGCTGGATTCAAGCTTTGCCGACGTCTACAACATCGGCGGCCGCTGGGCCGGCGCCATCACCGCTGGCTGCTTCCTGTCGCGCTTCACCGAAGGCCAGCGCTGGGCGCACCTGGATATCGCCGGCGTTGCCAGCGATGAAGGCAAGCGCGGCATGGCCACCGGTCGCCCGGTTGGCCTGCTGACCCAGTGGCTGCTGGACCGCGTTGCCTGAGCAAAGCCAGGGTCGAAAACAGGGCCTGCGCCGGGTTGTACCCGGCGCAAGCTCCTGCTGACCCCGCTGTTTCACCCTCTTCCTTCCACTTCCTAGTGACCTGATGCGCGCCGACTTCTACCTGATCGCCAAGCCGCGTTTTCTCACCGAACCGTTGAAGCTGGTGTGCGAGCTCGCACGCAAGGCCAACGACGGCGGTCTGTACACGCTGGTTCTGGCCCGCGACCAGGCCCAGGCCGAGGAACTGGACGAGCTGCTGTGGTCGTTCGACCCGGACGCCTATATTCCGCACCAGATCATCGGTGAGGACGTGGATGAGGAAGAAGCCATCGTGCTGATCGCCGCGCCCGGCGCCGAAGCACCGGAGCGGCCGCTGGTCATCAACCTGCGCGATGAGCCCTACCTGGGCAGCTGCGACCGCGTGCTGGAAGTGGTGCCGGCCGACCCCGAAGCCCGCGAACCGCTGCGTGAGCGTTGGCGCCAGTACAAGGCCGCCGACTACACGCTCAACAAATACGATATGTAAGGGATTACACGCATGCGCCTGCTGATTGCCATCCTGCTGCCGTGGCTGGCCTTTTTCACCATTGGCCGCCCGATTTCCGGCATTGTCTGTCTCATCCTGCAGATCACCTTGATTGGCTGGCTGCCCGCAGCCATCTGGGCTGCCTATGCCGTCAGCCAGTACCACACCGACAAAAAGATCCAGCGCGCACTCGGCCGCTGATCCCCCTCCCGCTTTTACCGGTTCCCCCGCATGACCCAACTCGCCTCCAGCTACGACCCCAAATCCTTTGAAACCGCGCTCTATGAGTCGTGGGAGAAGGCCGGCCTGTTCAAGCCGTCCGGCAAGGGCGAGCCGTACACCATCCTGCTGCCGCCGCCGAATGTCACCGGCACCCTGCACATGGGCCACGCCTTCCAGCAGACGCTGATGGACGCGCTGATCCGCTACCACCGCATGCGTGGCTACGACACGCTGTGGCAGGTAGGTACCGACCACGCCGGCATCGCCACCGAAATGGTGGTCAGCCGCAACCTGGCGATGGAAGGCAAGGGCGAAACCCGCGACTCGCTGGGCCGCGATGGCTTCATCGACAAGGTGTGGGAGTGGAAGGCACATTCGGGCAACGTGATCGAAGGCCAGATGCGCCGCCTCGGCACGTCGGCCGACTGGTCGCGCAGCACCTTCACCATGGACCCGGGCCCGAGCGAGGCGGTGATCGAGTCTTTCATCCGCTGGCACGAGCAGGGCCTGATCTACCGTGGCCAGCGCCTGGTCAACTGGGACCCGGTGCTGAAGACCGCCATTTCCGACCTGGAAGTGGAGAGCGTGGAAGAAGACGGCTTCATGTGGTCGATTGCCTACGCGCTCAACGACGGTGCCAGCTATGAGCACGTCGAAGTGGACGCCGACGGCAACGAAACCCTGCGCGAGACCCGCAACTATCTGGTCGTGGCCACCACCCGTCCGGAAACCCTGCTCGGCGACACCGCAGTGATGGTGCACCCGGAAGACGGCCGCTACGCACACCTGATCGGCAAGAGCGTGACCCTGCCGCTGACCGGCCGCAGCGTGCCGGTGATCGGTGACGATTACGTCGACAAGGCGTTCGGCACCGGCGTGGTCAAGGTGACCCCGGCGCACGACTTCAACGATTACCAGGTGGGCGTGCGTCACAGCCTGCCGATGATCAACCTGTTCACCACCACCGCCACGCTCAACGAGAACGCCCCGCAGCAGTACCAAGGGCTGGACCGTTACGAAGCGCGCAAGGTGATCCTGGCCGAGCTGGAAGACCTGGGCATCCTGGTCGAGACCAAGGCGCACAAGCTGCAGGTGCCGCGCGGCGACCGTACCGGCCAGGTGATCGAGCCGTATCTGACCGACCAGTGGTTCGTGAAGATGGACGGGCTGGCCAAGCGCGGTCTGGAGCTTGTGGAGAACGGCTCCATCAAGTTCGTGCCGGGCAACTGGATCAATACCTACCGCCATTGGATGGAGAACATCCAGGATTGGTGCATCAGCCGCCAGCTGTGGTGGGGCCATCGCATCCCGGCGTGGTTCGACGAAGCTGGCAACTGCTACGTGGGCCGCAACGAAGCCGAAGCCCGCGCCAAGGCCGGGCTGGGCGACGACGTGCTGCTGACCCAGGACAGCGACGTGCTTGAGACCTGGTTCTCCTCGCAGCTGTGGCCGTTCTCCACCCTCGGCTGGCCGAATGAAGCAGCGATGGCCGAGCGCGGCTTTGAGCGCTACCTGCCGTCGAACGTGCTGATCACCGGCTTCGACATCATCTTCTTCTGGGTGGCGCGCATGATCATGGCCACCGACAGCTTCACCGGCCAGATCCCGTTCAAGGACGTCTACATCACCGGCCTGATCCGCGACGGTCAGGGCCAGAAGATGTCCAAGTCCAAGGGCAATGTGCTGGACCCGCTGGACATCATCGACGGCATCACCATCGACGATCTGGTTGCCAAGCGCACCCATGGCCTGATGCAGCCGAAGATGGCCGAGAAGATCGAGAAGGCCACGCGCCGCGAATTCCCGGACGGCATCATCGCCCACGGTGCCGATGCGCTGCGCTTCACCATCGCCGCGCTGGCTACGCATGGCCGCGACATCAAGTTCGACATGAGCCGCGCCGAGGGCTACAAGAACTTCTGCAACAAGCTGTGGAACGCCAGCCGCTTCACCCTGATGAACACCGAGGGTGCGAGCTTCACCGGCGCACTGCAGCCGCGTACCGATGCCGAAAAGTGGATCCTCTCGCGTCTGGCCAAGGTCTCGGCCGAAGCGCAGCAGCACTTCGCCGACTACCGCTTCGACCTGTTGTCGCAGGCGCTGTACGAGTTTGTCTGGAACGAGTTCTGCGATTGGTTCCTGGAACTGACCAAGCCGGCGCTCAACGGTGACAACGCCGAAGACGCAGCCAGCACCCGCCACACCCTGCTGTACGTACTGGAAGCGGTGCTGCGTTTGCTGCACCCGCTGACCCCGTTCGTCACCGAGCAGCTGTGGCAGCAGGTGGCACCGCGCCTGGGCATCACCGATGCGTCCTTGTCGCTGCGTGCCTACCCGACCGCAGCGGAGTTTGCCGGCGATTACGCGCAGGCCGAAGTCGACGTGGAGTGGTTCAAGAGCATGGTCAGCGCGTTGCGCCGCGTGCGCAGCGAGTTGAACGTGCCGCCGTCCAAGCAGGTGTGTCTGTTGTTGCAGGGCGGCCAGGAAGCTGACCGTGCACGCGTGGAGCGCTTTGCCTCGCAGCTGCGCTTCCTGCTCAAGCTGGAGAGCATCGACTGGTTGGCGGCTGATGCGGTGACGCCACCGGCGGCGGCGGCGATTGTCGGCGAACTGAAGTTGCTGGTGCCGCTGGAAGGCCTGGTGGATCTGGATGCCGAGCGTGCACGTCTGGACAAGGAAATCGCCCGCGTTTCTTCGGAGAAGGACAAGAGCGAGGTCAAGCTGTCCAAGTTCACTGACAAGGTGCCGGCAGCGGTGGTCGAGCAGGAACGTGTGCGGCTTATCGATTGGAACAGCCAGCTGGCCGGTCTGCAGGAGCAGCGCGCGAAGCTGTAAGGCCTGCTGATTGCTGTTGTGGAAAACGCCGCCTTCGGGCGGCGTTTTCTTTTGTGCGTATTGAACACGGAGAGCTGAAAGCCAAAGTCAAAAGCCCCCTCATCCGCCCTGTCGGGCACCTTCTCCCGCAAGCGGGAGAAGGGAACGCAATGCGCCCATGCACTTCTGCGGGGTTACTGAGCAATCGGCTCTATGCGCTCCGGCTCCGGCTCCGGCTTCGGCTTCGGCTTCGGCTTCGGCTTCGGCTCGAGCGTGATCGCGCGGCCAACCCATCACAACGCAAAAATCATTGCAGTCCCTTCTCCCGCGCGCGGGAGAAGGTGCCCGACAGGGCGGATGAGGGGGCTCTTTGTTCTTGGCTTTTGGTTTTGCCTTTTGCCTTCCCCTCCCCACAACCCCAACACCCTCAATCCCAGCTACCCTCAACAAGCCACCAAAAAACACCCATCCAAATGTCACTCGGCATCTTCTGCGCCGTCCTGTTCGCCGCCCTGCTCCATGCCAGTTGGAACGCCATCGTCAAACTCGGTGGCGACAAACTGCTGACCACCATCTTGGTCACCGGCTGGGCCGCCGTGCTGTCAGCCATGGTCCTGCCCTGGCTGCCAGCACCTGCAGAACAAAGCTGGCCTTGGCTTGCTGCCTCCGCCGTGCTGCAGACCGGCTACTACGTGCTTGTCGCCCGCGCCTACCACAGCGCCGACATGAGCCTGTCCTACCCGTTGATGCGCGGCTGCGCGCCGCTGCTGGTCGCCGTCGCCGGCACCTGGCTGTTCAACGAACACCTGCCCGCCAGCGCCTGGGCAGGGATCGCCCTGATCAGCAGCGGCATCCTGTGCATGGCCGGCAGCAGCAAGGGCGGCAACCTCCGCCTGCCGCTGTGCATCGCCGTGGTCATCGCCACCTACACCCTCGTCGACGCGCAGGGCGCGCGATTGTCGGGCAATGCCCTGAGCTACACGCTGTGGTTGTTTCTGCTATCCGGTCTGCCGCTGCCGCTGTGGGCGCTGTTCGCCCGCCGCGCGCAATTGAACAGTTATCTGCGTGGCAACTGGCAGCTCGGCCTGGTCGGCGGCATCGGCACCACCGCCTCGTATGCGATCGCACTATCGGCAATGACGCTTGCGCCGGTGGCGGTGATCGCAGCGCTGCGCGAAACCTCGATCCTGTTCGCGTTGTTGATATCGGCGCTGCTGCTGAAAGAACACATCAGCCGCCGGCGCCTGCTTGCCGCCGTGCTGATCGTCGCCGGTGTAATGCTGCTGCGGCTTGCCTGACAAGCGCGCCCTGAAAGCCTGGCTTACAGCGGCGGCATCACGCTGATGTCGTCGTCCACCAGCTCCATCGCCATCACCAGCGCATCTTCTCGCCCGTTGCTGGTGGGGTAATAACGCGGCCGCCGGCCAATCTCGTTGAACCCTTCGCTGTGGTACAGCGCGATGGCCGAAGCATTGGACGGACGCACTTCCAGGAACACACGCAGCGCACCGCGCTGGCGGGCAACCCGCACCAGCTCGCGCAGCAAGCGCCGGCCATGGCCGCGCGACTGGCACAAGGGATCAACACAGACGTTGAGCACATGCGCCTCATCGGCGGCGAGGCTGAGCACGCCGTAGCCGACGATGCCATCGTCCTGCACCAATACCCGGCTTGGGTAATCGGCACGCAGGCAGTCCTGGAAGATGCCGCGCGTCCACGGGAACGGATAGGCGCGCAGTTCCACCTCCATCACCGCATCCAGATCCCCGTCATACATGGGACGCAGGACTGTGCCCAACGTGCTCATTGCCGCGATTTCCGCCGCAATGCCCGCAGCTGCGGCCACAGGGCACGCTTGGCCGCCGGATTGGCGCGCAGCTCGGCCAGCGGCCAGCTGTCCATCAAAACCCGCGTCTGCGGGTCGTTCGGGTTGCAGCCGGAAGCCCGCAACAAGGCGATCTGCAGGCGATCGGGCATGCGCAGGCCACCACTGCGGCGCGCTCCGCCGGTTGCGCCCACAACAGACACCGGCGCCGGCGCGGTACTGGGTGCCTCCGGCGCCTTGGCTGCGGTTTCCCGCGGCGGCGCAGCGGCAACCGGTGTGTTCATCACCGCTGCCTGCGGCGGCGTACGTTTCACCGCCTGCGCCGGAGCATCAAACGCCGGTGTGGCGACGGCGGGCGGTGCGTCCAGCGCACTGCCCTCCAGATACACGGTATAGCCCATCGCCTGCAGCCATGCCTGCTGCTCCGCGGTCCACACCGGTTCGGGCGAGAAGCCGATCACTGCACCTTGCCAGCCGGTTGCCGAAAGCGTTGCAGCAGCCACATCACCGGCCCGGACAGCGCGTAGATCACGCCGACCACCAGCAAGGTGCGCGCAGGATCCAGCACCACGATAGAAATCACGATCGGTACCAGCGCCAGCACCATGAACGGCACCCGCTCAGAGCGCGGGCCCTTTTCACTGCCGCCCTTGAAGCTCCAGAACCGGATCCGGCTGACCATCAGCAGGCCGGACAAGATGGTCACGCCCAAGGCCACATAGCGCAGCTGCTCGCCGTTCCAGCCCAGCTCGCCGTCCGCAAAGGCCCAGACAAAGGACATCATCAAGCCGGCCGCAGCCGGGCTTGCCAGGCCGACAAACCAACGCTTGTCGACCGTTCCCACCTGGGTATTGAAGCGGGCCAGCCGCAGCGCGGCGCAGGCGGCATAGAGAAACGCTGCCGACCAGCCAACCCGGCCCAGCACGTCGCCATCGAACTTCAGGGAAGACAGGGCCCAGTGATACATGACCAGCGCCGGCGCCATGCCGAAGCTGACCAGATCGGCCAGGGAGTCGTATTGCACGCCGAATTCGCTGCTGGTGCCGGTCAAACGCGCAACCCGGCCATCCAGCCCATCCATCACCGCCGCCACGAACACGGCAATGCTGGCGTTGACGAACTGCCCGTTGGAAGCGGCGATGATCGCGTAGAAGCCGGCAAACAGGCCGGCGGTGGTAAACAGGTTCGGGAGCAGGTAGATGCTGCGCGAACGGGGTGGTGGTCTCAATTCGTCCATACCGGCCAGTTTAATCGACTTGCCAGCCACGTCACCGGGTGCTGCAATCGCCCCCTGCCCTGTTTCGGTGTCTGGAGTTGCCATGCTCGCCCTGTCTCGCCTCTGCTGCCTGCTCGTGCTCACAGCCGCCGCCGGCGCCCACGCCGGCAATCTGTACAAGTGGAAGGACGCCAATGGCGTCACCCAGTACTCGGAACGGCCACCGGCCGGCAAGCCGTACGAAACCCGCCGCATCACCACCAGCGGCGCGTCGATCGCCGAACCGGCGGCAACGGCTGAAGCTGCCGAATCGGAGCAATGCCTGGGTGCGCGCAAAAACCTTGATCTGCTGAACGGCAGCGGCCCGGTGCTGCACGACACCGACGGCGACGGCAAACCCGATGCCCCCCTGGATGACGCCCAGCGCGACGCACAGAAGCGGCTGGCCGAGGCGGCAGCGGCGGCTTATTGCAAGCCGGCGCCGAAGAGTTAAGCCGTCCGGCAATTGCCGGATGCTGACTTTTTGCGGGTTTGAAGGTTGCTGGACGATCAGGTTGTGGGACTGTGGGGCTGTGGGAGCGGCGTAAGCCGCGAAGCTCATAATCCCTGCAATTGCCAACACTTCCGGCAACCTGGATCGGCTGGCTTCGCGGGTTTTCTCCTTTGTCTTCAAGCCAAAGGAAGATTGGGAAGGGTTAGTTTTTGAGGTTCTTCCGTATTCCCGGCTTCGCGGCTTACGCCGCTCCCACCGCTTTGCCCCAGCTTTGCTCCCTCCCCTTGGCCGCAGGCCAAGGGGAGGGTTGGGGAGGGGTTGGCTTTCGGGGCCTTTCTGTATTCCGGGCTTCGCGGCTTACGCCGCTCCTACAGCCTTGCTCCCTCCCTTTGGCCGCAGGCCAAGGGGAGGGCTGGGGAGGGGTTGGTTTTTGAGGCCTTTCCGAAACACCCCGCTTCGCGGCTTACGCCGCTCCCACAGCGCGTTCCCTCCCCTTGCCACTACCCTGACCTGATCGCAGCGGTACGCAGGGGCCTGCAAGGCTGGCAAAATAGCGGATCGTCCGTTCTGCGAAGCCCCCTGCCATGCGCCTTTCCCGTTTCCACCTGCACACCACCAAGGAAACCCCTGCCGACGCCGAGCTGGTCAGCCACCGGCTGATGCTGCGCGCGGGCATGATCCGCAAGCTGGCGTCGGGCCTGTACACCTGGTCGCCGCTGGGCCTGCGTGTGTTGCGCAAGGTGGAAGCCATCGTCCGCGAGGAAATGAATCGCGCTGGCGCGGTGGAACTGCAGCTGCCGACCATCCAGCCCAAGGAACTGTGGGAAGAAACCGGCCGTTGGGAAAAATTCGGCGGCCAGCTGCTGAAAATCAAGGACCGCAAGGAGCAGGAATACTGCTACAGCCCCACCGCCGAGGAAGCCATTACCGACTTCGCGCGCCAGGAGCTGTCCAGCTACAAGCAGCTGCCGGTCAATTTCTACCAGGTGCAGACCAAGTTCCGCGACGAAATCCGCCCGCGTTTCGGCGTCATGCGCTCGCGCGAGTTTCTGATGAAGGATGCCTATTCCTTCCATCTGGACGACGCCAGCCTGGTCGCCGAATACGAAAACATGAAGGCCGCCTACACCCGCATCTTCACCCGCCTGGGTCTGGAATTCCGCGCTGTGCAAGCCGATTCCGGCGCTATTGGTGGCGACGCCTCGCAGGAATTCCACGTGATCGCCGATTCCGGTGAAGACGCGCTGGTGTTCTCCACCGGCTCGGATTACGCCGCCAACGTGGAAGCGGCCATCGCCGCCGACCCGGCTGCACGCACCGGCGCCAGTGAGGCCCTGCGCAAGATCGATACCCCCACCCAGAAAACCTGTGAAGAAGTGGCCGCGCTGATGGGCATCGCCCTGCTGCGCACGGTCAAATCAGTCGCGGTAATGAGCACGGATAATCAGTTCGTGCTGGCACTGGTACGTGGCGACCACGAAATCAATGAAATCAAATTGGCCAAGGTGGCTGGCCTCAACGATTACCGCATGGCCAGCGAAGCGGAGATTGCCGATTATCTGGGCAGCGAGCCGGGTTTCCTCGGCCCCTTGAATCCGCGCAAGCCCATCCGCGTGGTGGCTGACCGTGAAGTGGCGGCAATGGCGGATTTTGTGGTCGGCGCCAATGAGAAAGGTCTGCATATTGCCGGCGTCAATTGGGGCCGCGACCTGGCCGAGCCGGAGGTTGCCGATATCCGCAACGTCAAGGCCGGTGACCGCGCGCGCGACGGTGGTGAGCTGAAGATTACCCGTGGTATCGAAGTCGGCCACGTATTCCAGCTGGGCCGCCAATATGCGCAGGCATTGAAGGCCACCGTGCTGGACCAGAACGGCAAGGCTGCGGTGATGGCGATGGGCTGTTATGGCATTGGTGTGTCGCGCATCGTCGCTGCGGCCATCGAGCAGAACCATGATGAGGTTGGCATTATCTGGCCGGTGAGCATGGCGCCGTGGCAAGCGGTTGTCTGCATGATCAACCCGAAGCAGGACCCGACCGTAACCGCCGCCGCCGAAGCCTTGCTGGTCCAGCTGCAGGCCGCTGGTGTGGACGCCGCGCTGGATGACCGCGGCCTGCGCCCGGGCCAGATGTTTGCCGATATGGAACTGATCGGCATTCCGCACCGCATCGTGGTATCCGAACGCGGCCTGGCCGCTGGCACCGTGGAATACCGCGCACGCAGCGCCAGCGAAGCGGAAAATCTGGATCAGGCAACCGCGATCAGCAGGATTACCGGCTGAATCTGGTGACTTGAAACGCCGGGGCATTGTCCCGGCGTTTTCATTTGCGGATAACATGGAAAACGGTATTTATCTGTCATTCCCGTAACCGGCCCGGTATGCTTTGCCGCGCTGCCACGGAATGGCATTCACCCCCAAACCCATTATCCGGAGTAGTTATTCGATGAGTATCGATCTGTCCCAGCTGTCGGCCAAAGAACTGGCCGTGTTGATCCGCGACGCACAGAAGCGCAAGACCGTTGTCGCCAAGCGCCAGCCGATTGCCAAGGCCCGTGCCCTGGTTGCCGCTGCCGCCAAGAAGGCTGGTTACACCGTCGAAGAGCTGTTCGGCACCGGCGCCGCCGTTGCAGTAAAGGCCCCGCGTGGCGCCAAGGCCAGCAAGGGCGCTGCCAAAACCGGCCGCAAGCTGCCCAAGGTTGAGCCGAAGTACCGCAACCCGGCCAATGCCGCTGAAACCTGGACCGGCCGTGGCAAGCAGCCGCGCTGGCTGGCCGAATACACCAAGGCAGGCCGCAAGGTTGAAGATTTCCTGATCCAGAAGTAATCAATCTGGAATATCGATTACAAACTGGCAGCTGCGGTAATGCTGCCTGGTCAAGTAATTGAGTCACTAGGAAATCCGATGCCAGCGCTCTGGCATCGGATTTTTTGTGGGAGCGGCGTAAGCCGCGAAGCAGCCACATCGTCAGATGACGCAGGCGCCAAAGCCTTGAGCAATACCAGCTTCGCGGCTTACGCCGCTCCCACAAAAAAGCGACATTGCCAATACGAACCGCATTTCAGCTCCAATCAACGCCTTTACTGGCCTGCAGACGCATCTGACCTAAAGATTCTTGCGCGCTGGCACCAGCAGATTGCCGAACAGCAGCCCGGCCACCAGCGCCATCACCACGTTGACCACGGTCAACAATGCCGACTCACCGGCATTCACGTTCTGCTGCTGGATCAACCTCAGCACCCCGCGCAGGCTGGTGCTGCCGGGCACCAGCATGATGATGCCCGGCAAGCGGATGATCGCCCCCGGCCGCTGCACGATGCGCCCGAACAGATTGCCGGCGGCAGTCACCGCCATCGCCGCCAGAAAAATACCCGCTGGCGCGCCCCATAACTGGCCGCCATAGCGGGAAATGGCGTAGCCGGCCACCGATGCCGCCATCACCCACACGTAGTCGCGTCTGCTGGCCCGGAACAACATGGCGAAAGCAAACGAGGCCACCAGCACCGAGCCCCATTCCACCCAGTTGGATTGCGGCCGCGAGGCGCGGATAACCGGTTCCAGACCGATGGAATTGGCGATGGTGACGGCGATCATCGCGCCCACCGTGAGCTTCATGATGGTGGTCAGCGCACCGGCGAACCGCGCCGTGCCCGACACCCAATGCCCGCTGGCCAGTTCATTGACCGAGTTGGTCAGCGCCATGCCGGGCAGCAGCACCACCAGCGACGCGATGATGGTGGAATTCAGATTCAAGGGGCCGATGAAACTGGCCACCAGCACCGCGACGAAACCGGCCAGCAACGCCGCCAGGGCCTCACCGGCCTCCCGCGTCGCCACCCGCCGGTCGGTATAGAACAGCATCAGGCCGATCAGCAGACCGGTAATACCTGCGGTGGCAATATCCAGCCACGGCAGCCGCCACAGACCGGCGACGCCGGCCGAGCCCAGGGTGAAGGAGGCCAGCAGCTGGATCTTGCTGCGCAGGCCGCCATCCTTGTCGAGCTGGCGCAGCGCGGTGTGGCCTTGGGCGATGGACATCTGCCCGGCCGCCACCGCATCGGCGATCTGGTCGGCCATGGCCAGCTTGTGCAGATTGGTATCGCCCGGCCCCAGGCGGATCACGCGGGTGATGTCACTGGAACCAATCGCTCGGGTCGGGTCGCTGAAACTCAGAATCAAACCGGTCGGGTTCGACCACGGCTCGCAATCCAGATCCAGCTGCTGCGCCAAGGCCACCACGGCCGCCTCCAGGCGCTGGGCGGTTGTGCCATAGCTGTGCAGCCGCCCAGCCATCTCCGAAACGAAGGCCACACGTTGCGCATAGGTGGCCCGATTGGAAGCAGTGGCCGGGGCAGCGGCAAGGGTTTCGGCAGACATGGCCGTTAGTATCACCTGAAGCGGATGAAATACTCATCCGGGTTGAAGGACGGACAGGTTATTCTCCGCAGTCAATGGTCACCATGAAAGACATTCCCCCACCCGACTGCGTACTTCCTCCCGATGCGGATGGCCTGCTCAGGCTTTCCGGCAACTGGACCTTGGCCACTGCATTGCGCTCGGGCGAGGTATTGCATGCGCAGACCGGGACGGTGACCGGTATCGATGCACGCGCCATTGATCGGCTGGATTCGGCCGGGGTGCTGCTGTTGCTGCGCTACGCGCACAAGCTGGGCCTGCCCGATGATGCGCTGCAGTTCCGTGACGATCACCAGGCGCTGGTCTGCACCATCGAGGAAGTTGCCGACGAGCGCCCCAAGCCGCAGCGCGATTACGGCGTAGCCGCCGCGCTGGATCGACTGGGCCGCTCGGTGTACGCCATTGCCGGCAACATCGTGGTGCTGGTCAACTTCCTCGGCGAAAACCTGAGCAAGCTGGCGCGCCTGATCCGCCAACCGCGTCGCTTCCGGCTGACCGCGGCGGTCAACCAGATGGAAGAAGTTGGCCTGAACGCAGTGCCGCTGGTGGCGCTGCTGTCGTACCTGGTGGGCGCGGTGATTGCCTTCCTAGGCTCCACCATCCTGCGCGACTTCGGTGCGGAGATCTATGTGGTGGAGCTGGTCTCGATTGCCTTCCTGCGCGAGTTCGCGGTGCTGCTTACCGCCATCGTGCTGGCCGGGCGCACCGCCAGCGCCTTCACCGCGCAGATTGGCGCGATGAAGGCGCGCGAGGAAATCGACGCCATCCAGACCCTTGGCCTGGACCCGATCGACCTGCTGGTGCTGCCGCGCGTGGTCGCGCTGCTGATCATGCTGCCCCTGCTCACCTTCGTGGCGATGATCGCCGGCCTGGCCGGTGGCGTCACCGTTGGCGCGTTCGACCTGGATATTCCGCCGCAGATGTATCTGGCGCGCATGCACGACACCATCGAGGTGCGGCACATGCTGGTTGGCCTGTCCAAGGCGCCGGTATTTGCATTGATCATCGCCCTGATCGGCTGCCTGGAAGGCTTGAAGGTGGAAGGCACCGCACAATCGGTCGGCGAACGCACCACTTCCAGCGTGGTGCAGACCATCTCGCTGGTCATCATCCTCGACGCGCTGGCCGCGTTGTGGTTCATGCACATGGGTTGGTGAGCCGATGAACACCCCGCAAGCCACCACCGTTGAAGACACCGAACTGGCCATCCGCTTGCGCGGACTGGTCAACCGTTTCGGCAGCCAGACCGTGCACGATGGCCTGGACCTGGATGTGCGCCGTGGCGAAATTCTCGGCGTGGTTGGCGGTTCGGGCACCGGCAAATCGGTGTTGATGCGCTCCATCCTCGGCCTGCGCACGCCCGATGCCGGGCAGATTGAAGTACTCGGCGTGGATGCGCGCTCGGGCAACCCAGACGACCGCCTGCGCATCGAGCGCAACACCGGTGTTCTGTTCCAGGACGGCGCCCTGTTCTCCTCGCTGACGGTGGGCGAGAACGTGCAGGTGCCGCTCAAGGAACATCATCCCGAACTCAGCGAACGCTGGCATTACGAACTGGCCCTGCTGAAAGTGAAGCTGGCCGGCCTGCCTGCCGACGCCATCAACAAGCTGCCTTCGCAGCTGTCCGGTGGCATGCGCAAACGCGCCGGCTTGGCGCGTGCGCTGGCGCTGGATCCGCCATTGCTGTTTCTGGATGAACCGACCGCCGGGCTCGATCCAATCGGCGCGGCCGCCTTCGACCGCCTGATCAAGACCCTGCAGGAAGCACTGGGCCTGACCGTTTTCCTGATCACCCACGACCTGGACACGCTTTACGCCATCTGCGACCGCGTCGCGGTGCTGGCCGACAACAAGGTCATCGCCAACGCTCCCTTGCCCGAGATCGAACAACTCGACCATCCGTGGATACGCGAGTACTTCCACGGCCCCCGCGCCCGCGCCGCGCGCGGCCTCCAGCACGAGCCTGCTTGATATGGAAACCAAAGCCAATTACGTCCTGATCGGCGCCTTCACCCTGCTTGCCGGCATTGCCCTGCTGGCGTTCGGGTTGTGGGCCGCCAAATATTCGTCCGATCGCACCTGGCAGGAATACCAGGTGGTGTTCACCGAAGCAGTGACCGGTTTGTCGGTTGGCAGCCCGGTGCAATACAACGGCATCGCGGTCGGCTCGATCACCGAGCTGACCCTGGCCCCGGATGACCCGCGCAAAGTCGTTGCCAAGCTGCGGCTCAATTCCACCACTCCGGTCAAGACCGACACCCGCGCAAAAATGGCCATCACCAGCCTGACCGGGCCATCGATCATCCAGCTCAGCGGCGGCAGCCCGCAGGCCGCTGCGCTTACCGCAGTGAGCAAGGAACCGGTGCCGACCATCGCCGCTGCGCCCTCGGCCCTGCAGAACATCACCGACGTGGCCAACCGCGTGGTCGAGCGCATGGACGAACTACTCAGCGATGAGAACGTCCGCAAGATCACCACCACGCTGGCCCACCTGGAAACCATCAGCGGCGGCCTGGCGGACCGCGACGAAGGTACACAGGCCTTGCTGGTGGAAGCCCGCGACGCGGCGCGCAACCTCAACGTCACCCTCGGCAGCGCCAATGGTGCGATCAAGAACCTGGACGAGAACGTGTTGCGGGAACTGCCGGCAACGATGGACAAACTGGACACCAGCCTGGCCAAGCTCGACTCGGCCGCCGGCAATGCCGACGCCATCCTTGGCGAGAACCGCGCAGCGATCAACAGCTTTGCCAACGATGGCCTGGCCCAGCTCGGCCCGACCCTGACCGAACTGCGCGGCCTGATCCGCGACCTGCGCCGGGTCAGTGACCGGCTGGAGAACAACCCGGCGCGCTACCTGCTCGGTCGCGACGCCCCGAAGGAGTTCGAACCCAAATGAAGCCCATCACGATGCTCAAGCTGCTCGCCCCGGCCTGCCTGCTGGCGCTGGCCGGCTGCTCGGTGCTGGCTGGCGGCGACCGCCAGTCCACCACCATCTATGCGCCACAGGTGCGGGTACAGGCCGATCCATCATGGCCGCAGGTCAACTGGCAGCTGGCCATCGCCAAGCCCAGCGCCGCGCGCCTGATCGACAGCCCGCGCATCAACGTGCGGCCAACGCCGGGTGAGCTGGAGGTCTACCGCGGTGCCACCTGGTCGCAGCCGGCCACCGACATGCTGGAAGACACCTTGCTGCGCGGCTTTGAAGATTCCGGCCGGATCGATGCCGTTGCGCGCATTGCCACCGGCATCCGCTCCGATTACAAGCTGACCACCGACCTGCGCCGCTTTGAATCGGACTACCGCGGCGGTGAGCTGCCCTCGGCCACCATCGAACTCAACGCCAAGCTGATCTACAGCCTGGACCAGCGCGTGGTCGCAGCACGCACCTTCATCGTCGCCGAACCTGCCACCTCCACCGATATCGGCAGCGTCGCCAGCGCCTTTGAAACCGCGCTGGACAAGACCGCCACCGAGCTGATCGGCTGGACCCTGCTCAACGGCCAGCGCGACGCGGCACAGCAGCGACCTGGCGGAAAGTGAGGTTGATACGCTCGCCAGCCACCCGCGCGGTTTTCGGCAAGGCATGCTGGTAGTCGCGCTGGCAATCCCCGCGCATCAGCAACAGATCGCCGTGACCGAGCCGGTATTCGAGCTTGCGTGCGGGGTCATCGCGGCGACGCAGTAGAAAGCGGCGCTCAGCGCCCAGGCTCAGCGAGGCGATCAGCGGCGTCGGCCCCAACTCGGGCTCGTCATCGCTATGCCAGCCCATGCTGTCGCGGCCATCGCGGTAGCGGTTCAGCAGCACGCTGTTGAAGCGCGCATCACAGGCCTGCTGCAGCCGCTCGCGCAGTTCATTTACTGCCGGCACCCACGGATGCGGAATGAAATCCGCCCCCGAATAGCGATAGTGAGCATCCGCATCGCCCATCCAGCAACTCAGGCGCGGCGAATCCAGCCAGCGCCCAAACATGCGGATGCGGTGGATTTCCCAGGCAACCTGCGTGTGCAAGGCCAGCAACAAGGCATCCGCCTGCGCTGCAGGTAGCCAGCCGGGAAGATGCTGGACGTCCGTCAAGGCCGATGTATCGGGAAACAACATTGCGCGATGCGGGGCAGCCACGCCGCCCCGCTCTCTCACTCAGCCACGCCGAAACGCACCCCCGGTCTTTTCCTTCAACTCGTCATCACTGACACCCGGCGCAGCTTCCACCAGCACCAGGCCATCGGCGCTGACATCGAAGATCGCCAGATCGGTGATGATGCGGTCGACCACGCCCACGCCGGTCAGCGGCAAGGTGCAGTCCGGCAGGATCTTGTGCTCGCCGTTCTTGGCGGTGTGCTCCATCAGCACAACTACGCGCTGCACGCCGGCGACCAGATCCATCGCGCCACCCATGCCCTTGACCATCTTGCCGGGCACCATCCAGTTGGCCAGGTCACCCTTGTCGGTCACCTGCATGGCGCCGAGGATGGCCAAGTTGATGTGGCCGCCACGAATCATCGCGAACGAATCATGGCTGCCGAAGTAGCTGGCACCTGCACGTGCGGTAACAGTCTGCTTGCCGGCATTGATCAGGTCGGCATCCACCTCGGCCTCGGTCGGGAACGGGCCGATACCAAGCAGGCCGTTCTCCGACTGCAGCCATACATCCACACCATCGGGAATGTGATTGGCCACCAGCGTCGGCAGGCCAATGCCCAGATTCACGTAGGCACCATCGGTCAGCTCGCGCGCGGCGCGCTGTGCCATTTCGTCACGGGTCCAGGCCATCTCAGTTCCCCTCCTGACGCACGGTGCGCTGTTCGATGCGCTTCTCCGGCGTTGCGTTCAATACGATGCGATCGACGTAGATGCCCGGCAGGTGCACCTGGTCCGGATCGATGGCGCCCACCGGCACGATTTCTTCCACCTCCACCACGCAGACCTTGCCGGCCATGGCGCAGGCCGGGTTGAAGTTGCGCGCGGTCTTGCGGAACAGCAGGTTGCCAGCTTCGTCGGCCTTCCACGCCTTGACCAGCGACACGTCAGCCTTGAGTGCGGTTTCCAGCACGTAGTGCTTGCCGTCGATTTCGCGGGTTTCCTTGCCTTCGGCAACGATGGTGCCGTAACCGGTGGCGGTGAAGAACGCGGGAATACCGGCACCGCCGGCGCGCAGACGCTCGGCCAGGGTGCCCTGCGGGTTGAATTCCAGCTCCAGCTCGCCGGCCAGGTACTGGCGTTCGAATTCCTTGTTTTCGCCCACATAGGACGAAATCATCTTCTTGATCTGGCGGGTTTCCAGCAGCTGGCCCAGGCCGAAGCCATCTACGCCGGCGTTGTTGGAGATTGCGGTCAGGCCCTTGACCCCGCTGTCGCGCAGCGCGGCAATCAGTGCCTCGGGGATGCCGCACAGGCCAAAGCCACCTACGGCAAGGGTTTGCCCGTCGGCCACGATGCCAGCCAGGGCATCGGCGGCGCTGGCAAAGACCTTGCCGCGTTGCCGGGCCGGAGAGGAGAGATCGCTCATCGCATCACGCTCACAGTACTGAAGATGACCATATTCTAGCCATACTGTGGTGATGGCCCCCCTTGGACCTTCGTCCAGCGCATCCGGCCCCCTGAAATCTCCATCCAGCCAGCAGACAGCCTCCGAACGCGTACCCGACTAAACTAGGCAATCTTTCACCCAGCAGGATGCATGCATGCCCCTCCCCGCGTTCAAGGCCTACGACATCCGCGGCCGCGTGCCTGAAGAACTCAATGAAGACATGGCCCGCAAGATCGGCAAGGCCTTGGCCGCCGAGCTCGGCGCCGGCCCCGTTGTGTTGGGCCATGACGTGCGCCTGACCAGCCCTGCGCTGCAGGATGCGCTGGCTGCAGGTCTGCGCGGACAGGGCCGCGAGGTCATCGATATCGGCCTGTGTGGCACCGAAGAAGTCTACTTCCAGACCGGCCATCTGCAGGCCGCCGGCGGCGTGATGGTCACCGCCAGCCACAACCCGATGGACTACAACGGCATGAAACTGGTGCGCGAGCACGCGCGCCCGATCAGCTCGGACACCGGCCTGTTCACCATTTCCGATGCAGTGGCCGCCGATGATTCGCAGCCACAGCCCGCGCGCGCCGGCCAGAGCGAGCAGCACGACAAGAGCGCCTACATCCAGCACCTGCTCAGCTATATCGACGCCAGCCAGCTCAAGCCGCTGAAGCTGGTGGTCAACGCCGGCAACGGTGGTGCAGGCAGCATTGTCGATCTGCTGGCGCCGCATCTTCCGCTGGAGTTCGTACGTGTCTGCCACGAACCCGATGGCAGCTTCCCCAACGGCATCCCCAACCCGCTGCTGCCGGAAAACCGCGACGTCACCGCCAAGGCCGTGCGCGAGCATGGTGCCGACTTCGGCATCGCCTGGGATGGCGACTTTGACCGCTGCTTCTTCTTCGACCACAACGGCCGCTTCATTGAAGGCTATTACCTGGTCGGTCTGCTGGCCCAGGCCATCCTCGCGCGCAACCCCGGCGGCAAGATCATCCACGATCCGCGCCTGACCTGGAACACGGTCGAGATGGTCGAATCGGCCGGTGGCGTGCCGGTGCTGTGCAAGAGCGGCCACGCCTTCATCAAGGAGAAGATGCGCGCCGAAAACGCCGTCTACGGCGGCGAGATGAGCGCGCACCATTACTTCCGCGAGTTCGCCTATGCCGATTCGGGAATGATCCCATGGCTGTTGATTGCCGCGCAGGTGTCCAGCGGCGGGTTGTCGCTGGCCGAACTGGTTGAAGACCGCATGGCGCGCTTCCCGTGCAGCGGCGAAATCAACTTCAAGGTTGCTGACGCCAAGGCCGCCGTTGCCCGCGTGATGGCGCACTTTGAAGCACAGACGCCCGCGCTGGATCACACCGATGGCATCAGCGCCGACTTCGGCAGCTGGCGTTTCAACCTGCGCAGCTCCAACACCGAGCCGTTGCTGCGCTTGAACGTTGAAACCCGGGGTGACGCAGCCTTGCTGGCAGAGCGTACTGCTGAAATCTCTACTTTGATCACCGCCTGAGAACCTTCATGAGCCATATTCTTCCCGTCATTCTTTCCGGTGGTTCCGGTACACGCTTGTGGCCCCTCTCACGTGAGGCCTATCCAAAGCAGTTCCTGCAGTTGGCCAGCGAGCACAGCATGCTGCAGTCCACCTGGTTGCGGGTGGCCGACGTCGCCACGCAGGCGCCGATCGTGGTGGCGAACGAGGCGCATCGGTTCGTTGCCGCCGAACAGCTGCAGCAAGTGGGTACCACGCCGTCGGCGATCCTGCTGGAGCCAGTAGGCCGCAATACCGCACCGGCTATCGCTGCCGCTGCATTGGAGGCCTGCCGCGACGGCGCCGACCCGCTGCTGCTGGTGCTCCCTTCAGACCATTTGATCCGTGATGCCGCGCATTTCCACCGCGCCATCCTGGAAGCTGCGGATATCGCCGAACAGGGCAAGCTGGTTACCTTCGGCATCCAGCCAACCGCGCCGGAAACCGGCTACGGCTACATCAAGGCTGTGCCCGGTGACGGTGCACGGGCCATCGAGCGTTTCGTCGAAAAGCCCGACCTGGCCACCGCCCAGGCCTATGTGGCATCCGGTGAGTATTACTGGAACAGCGGCATGTTCCTGTTCCGCGCCTCGCGTTACCTGCAGGAACTGGAACGCCTGCAGCCGCAGATCCTGGCCGCTTGCAGCGCTTCGTGGGAGAACGCACGACGTGAAAGCGACTTCATCCGCCTGGATGCGGACGCATTCAAGGCCAGCCCATCGGACTCCATCGATTACGCGGTGATGGAAAAAACCGCCGACGCTGCCGTGGTTCCGCTGGATGCTGGCTGGAGTGATGTCGGTTCATGGACCGCGCTGCGCGATGTCTCCGAACAGGATGCCAACGGCAACGCGCATCGCGGCGATGTCATTGCCATCGACTGCCATGACACCTTTGCGTATGGCGAACGCTTGATTGCGATGGTGGGCCTGGACGACGTGATCGTGGTCGAGACCGACGATGCGGTACTGGTCGGCAAGTCCGATCGCATGCAGGAAGTGAAGGACGTCGTCGCGCGTTTGAAGGCCGATGGCCGCAGCGAAGCCACCTGGCACCGTAAGGTCTATCGCCCTTGGGGCGCCTATGACTCCATTGACCACGGTGAACGCTTCCAGGTGAAGCGCATCACGGTCAAACCCGGCGGCACCCTCAGCCTGCAGATGCACCATCACCGCGCCGAGCACTGGATCGTGGTCAGCGGCACGGCCGAAGTCACTCGTGGCGATGAAGTACTGCTGTTGGCCGAGAACCAGAGCACGTACATCCCGCTGGGTGTCACCCACCGTCTGCGCAATCCGGGCAAGCTGCCGCTGGAGCTGATCGAAGTGCAGTCGGGCAGCTATCTGGGTGAAGACGATATCGTGCGCTTCGAGGATACCTACGGCCGCGCCTGAGATAGAGAGCAAGCCGCGCAGAAAAAACCCCGGGCAGTCCCGGGGTTTTTTCATCTCAGCGCCGGCATGATGATCCATCGCCATGCGCATGAGCGCAGCTCAGGCTTTTGCGATCTCAGCGATCACGTGTCGCAGGCCCTCGCGCCAAGCCGGCAAGGTGATGCCAAAATCCTGCTGCAGCTTGCGATTATCCAGCACCGACCAGGCCGGGCGCTTGGCCGGCGTCGGGTATTCCGCGCTTGAGATTGCCTGCACGTTCGGTGCCTTCGCCAACACACCTGCAGCGACTGCCTCGGCGAAGATCGCCTCGGCAAAACCATGCCAACTGGTTTGCCCCGATGCCGTCAAATGCCAGGTGCCGGACAACTGCCCCGGATGCTGCAAGGCCTGCGCAGTCACATCGGCGATCAAGGCTGCCGGCGTCGGCGTGCCCAGCTGGTCGGCCACCACCCGCAATTCATCGCGCTCAGCGCCTACCCGCAGCATCGTGCGCAGGAAGTTGCCGCCATGCGAGGCATACACCCACGCGGTACGGAAGATCAGGTGCCGGCCACCAGCTGCACGCACCGCATCTTCGCCGTCACGCTTGCTGCTGCCGTATACGCCCAACGGTGCCATGGCATGCTCTTCAGCATAAGGCGCAGTGCCCTGCCCATCGAATACATAGTCAGTGGAGTAATGCACCATTGGCACGTTGTGAGCCGCACACCATCGAGCGATCGCGCCCGGCGCCTGCGCATTGGCCCGGAACGCCGCTTCGGGCTCCTGCTCGGCCTTGTCGACGGCGGTGTAGGCGGCAGCGTTGACGACCATCGAAGGCTGCAGCCGATCCAGCAAGGTCGGCAGGCCTTCAGGCGAATCGAAATCCGCCACCTCGCAAGCACTGCCATCCGCCAGCTTTCCGCTGCGCGTGGTGGCAATGACGGGCCCCAGTGGAGCCAGTGCCCGCAGCAGCTCCCGGCCCACCTGCCCGTTGCCGCCAAAGACCAGCACGGTCATGGCGCATAGACCGGCAGGCGGTCTTCGGCTATGTCCTTCAGGAAAGGCGCTGCTTCGTCCTTGGCCGACAAGGTCGGAGCGCGGATCGGCCAGTCAACGCCGATATCGGCATCGTTCCAGCGAATGCCTGCATCCGCTTCTTTTACATAGACGTCCGTGCACAAATAGTTGAATAGCGCGCGTTCCGAAAGCACGGCAAAGCCGTGCGCAAAGCCTTCGGGTATCCAGAACTGGCGCTTGTTCTCTGCGCTCAGGATGACAGCTTCCCAGCGGCCGAACGTCGGCGAGCCACGACGGACATCCACCGCCACGTCATACACCTCGCCTTCCAGCACACTGACCAGTTTGCCCTGCGGACGCGGCCACTGGTAGTGCAGGCCACGCAGCACGCCCCTGCTTGAAGCGGAAACGTTGCTCTGCACGAACTTGTCGGGCAGGCCCAGCGCTTTGAAACGTTCGGCATTCCAGGTTTCGAAGAAGAAGCCGCGCTCATCACCAAACACTGCGGGTTCGATGACCGCGCAGCCAGGCATTCCCGTTTCAATCACTTTCACGGAACGATGCCCCGCTGAATCAACTTCTGCAGGTACTGCCCATAGCCATTCTTGGACAAGGGTGCAGCCAATGCTTCGAGCTGTTCTGCGCTGATCCAGCCCTGCCCGTAAGCGATTTCTTCAGGGCAGCAAACCTGCAGGCCCTGACGGGTCTGGATGGTTTCAATGAAGTTGGAGGCTTCCAGCAAGGATTGATGCGTGCCGGTATCCAACCAGGCGTAGCCACGGCCCAACGGCTCCAGCTGCAACTTGCCTTCGTCCAAGTAACGTTGGTTGAGGTCTGTGATCTCAAGCTCACCGCGCGGTGACGGCTTCAACGCAGCAGCGTAATCGCTGGCATTGCCGTCATAGAAATACAGGCCGGTCACTGCGTAGTTGGAGCGCGGCTCAGCAGGCTTTTCAACCAACCCGACAACCTTGCCATCCTTGCCGAACTCGGCCACACCATAACGTTCCGGGTCATTGACCCAGTAGCCGAACACCGTCGCTCCATCATCACGCGCATCAGCGCGCTTGAGTACTTCGCGCAGGCCGGTGCCGTGGAAAATATTGTCACCGAGCACCAAGCAGCTGGGCTTGCCGCCGACGAAATCACGGCCGATCAAATACGCCTGCGCCAAGCCATCCGGGCTGGCCTGTACCGCGTACTGAATGTCCATTCCCCACTGCGAACCATCACCCAGCAGCTGTTGGAACAAAGCCTGTTCATGCGGCGTATTGATGATCAGCACTTCACGGATGCCCGCCAGCATCAGCACGCTGAGCGGGTAATAGATCATCGGCTTGTCGTAGACCGGCAGCAATTGTTTGCTGACGCCCTTGGTGATCGGATACAGCCGCGTGCCAGAGCCGCCGGCCAGAATGATGCCTTTACGTTGCGTCATGGTTGTTCTCTAGTTGGTCCGCCGGGGAGCATGGACACTGGATCATCGATATCAGGCGTCGGTGCCGATGCGCTGCAGGCGATAGCTGCCATCCAGCACGCCGTTCACCCATTGCTGGTTTTCCAGATACCAGTCCACCGTGAAGCCGATGCCCTGCTCGAAGCTGTGCTTCGGTTCCCAGCCCAGTTCGTTCTTGAGCTTGGACGCATCGATGGCGTAGCGGCGGTCGTGACCGGGACGATCGGTGACATAGGTGATCTGCTCACTGCGTGGCTTGCCATCCGCACGCGGACGGCGTGCATCCAGCAATGCACAGATCGCCTCCACCACCTCGATGTTCTGCTTCTCGGAGTTGCCACCGACGTTGTAGGTCTCGCCCACCTTGCCTTTGGCCAGTACGGTGCGGATCGCTTCGCAGTGGTCGGCCACGAACAGCCAGTCGCGCACCTGCTTGCCATCGCCGTACACCGGCAGAGGTTCGCCGGCCAGGGCCTTAGCGATCACCAGCGGAATGAGCTTCTCAGGGAAATGATACGGGCCGTAGTTGTTCGAGCAATTGGTGGTCAACACCGGCAGTCCATAGGTGTGATGGAACGCACGCACCAGATGATCGGACGCCGCCTTGGACGCCGAGTACGGCGAGTTCGGGGCGTAAGGCGTGGTTTCGGTGAACTTTCCGGTTTCTCCCAGCGTGCCGTAGACCTCGTCGGTGGACACATGCAGGAAGCGGAATGCGCCCGCCTTATCGGCCGGCAGCGCCTTCCAGTAGTCGCGCACGGCCTCCAACAGACCAAGCGTCCCAACCACATTGGTCTGGATGAAGGCGCCGGGGCCATCGATCGAGCGGTCCACATGGCTCTCGGCGGCAAAATTCAGCACCGCGTCGGGGCGGTGCTCGGCCAGCAGACGCGCTACCAGCTCACGGTCACCAATATCGCCGTGAACGAACAGGTGGTTCGGGTTGCCTTCAAGGCTATCCAGCGTTTTCAGGTTGCCGGCATAGGTCAGTGCATCCAGATTGATGATCCGGATGCCCTTTGCCACAGCTTCCAATACAAAATTGCCGCCGATAAAGCCGGCGCCGCCGGTCACAAGCCATGTGGTCACGCGTTGATTCTCCGATTTACGGCTGCCGGGGCAGCGAACAATACCGCCAAGGATATAACGCCAGCCGTTATTAGACCTGCACCATTGACAACGGCGGCCCTGAAGCTGCAATTTGTCCGGACATTTGACCTGGCGGACCGCACACCATACGCGTTCGCACGGGCCTATCAACCCGGCTAGAATCGAGAAAATTTGTCCCCCGGCCCGCGCCGGACCCCATCAGCAACCGAAGGACCCCGCAGCACATGAAAATCCTCGTCGCGTACAAGCGCGTGGTGGACTACAACGTCCGCATTCAAGTCAAGCCGGATGGTTCCGGCGTGGTCACCGATGGCGTCAAGCTTTCGCCGAACCCGTTCGATGAAATCGCCCTAGAAGAAGCCCTGCGCCTGCGCGACAAGGGCATCGCCACGGAAGTGGTGGTGGCCACCATCGCCCCGGCCGACGCCCAGGCGCACCTGCGCAACGGCCTGGCCATGGGTGCCAACCGTGCCATCCACGTGGTCACCGACCAGGCCATCCAGCCGCTGACCGCCGCCCGCACCCTGCTCAAGCTGGTCGAAAAGGAACAGCCGGACCTGGTCATCCTCGGCAAGCAGGCCATCGACGACGACGCCAACCAGACCGGCCAGATGCTGGCCACGCTGTGGGCGCGTCCGCAGGCCACGTTTGCCTCCAAGGTTGAGATCGCTGACGGCAAGGCCACGGTCACCCGTGAAGTCGACGCCGGCCTGGAAACGCTGGAAGTCGACCTCCCCGCCGTCATCACCACCGACCTGCGCCTGAACGAGCCGCGCTTCATCAAGCTACCGGACATCATGAAGGCCAAGGCCAAGCCGCTGGAGACCCTGCAGCTGGCCGACCTGGATGTTGAAGCCGCCGACACGTTCAAGACCACCCACTACGCCGCACCTGCCAAGCGCAGCAAGGGCGTGATGGTGAAGGATGCCGCCGAACTGGTGGCCGCACTCAAGCAGAAGGGGTTGCTGTAATGGCCAAGATTCTCGTCATCGCCGAACACCTGGACGGCAAGCTCAACAGCGCCGTCGCCAAGACCGTTTCGGCCGCGACCGCCGTGGGCGGCGATATCGACGTGCTGGTGCTGGCCGCCGACCCGGCTGCCATTGCCGCTGAAGCCGCACAGATTGCTGGCGTCAGCAGGGTGCTGACCGTCGCCAACCCGGCCAACGAACATGCGCTGGCACAGGTACAGGCCCCGCAGATCGCCAAGGCCGCCGCTGGCTACAGCCACGTCTTCGGCCCCTCGACCACCACCGGCAAGGATCTGATGCCGGCCGTGGCCGCACTGCTGGGCGTCAACCAGGTCTCGGACCTGATGTCCGTCGAAGGCAGCCACACCTTCAAGCGCCCGATCTACGCCGGCAACGCCATCATCACCGTGGAAGCTCCCGCCGATCAGGTTGTGGTGGCCACTGTGCGTGCCGCCTCCTGGGCGGAAGCGGCCAAGGGCAACAGCGCACCGGTTGAGGCCCTGGCCATCGACGCCGCCCTGCCCGGCCACACCCGTTTCATCGGCCTGGCCGCCGGCAAGAGCGACCGTCCGGACCTGCAGAGCGCCAAGCGCGTGGTCTCCGGCGGCCGCGGCGTCGGCTCGGAAGAGAACTTCAAGGTGATCTACCAGCTGGCTGACAAGCTCGGCGCCGGCGTCGGTGCCTCGCGCGCCGCGGTGGACGCCGGCTATGTGCCCAGCGACATGCAGGTCGGCCAGACCGGCAAGATCATCGCCCCGGAGCTGTACATCGCCGTGGGCATCTCCGGTGCCATCCAGCACCTGACCGGCATCAAGGATGCCGGCACCATCGTCGCCATCAACAAGGACGGCGATGCGCCGATCTTCGAGATTGCGGATATTGGTTTGGTCGGTGACCTGTTCACCTTGCTGCCGGAGCTGGAAATCGCACTAGGGTAATCCAAGCCGATACCTGCAAAGCCATGCAGCAACCGGCGCAGCCCCCGGCCGGACTGACACTCCCGCCGGGCACCTTGCCATGGCCACCTTAAAGAGGTGGCCAGACAAGATTTGATACATAGCGTTACACCCTTGAGGTGTCTTTAAGCGGCTTCGTGGGGCCAGAATGCGGGCGTTTTCTCACGATTTTTATATTTGATGAAGCTAGGAATTGGACCGACTGCCCGCTCGTTCATTACGGATTTGGCGGCGTCGTGGAAGTACCTGCCGATCAGCCTGATGGCCTGCAGCATTATGGCCGTAGTGGCGCGGATCAGCTTTGGGTTTACGTATGGCGTCGGGGCGATTGTCGTTACCGGGCTGTTGCTAGGCTGCGCGCTATGGTTAATGGGCCCTGGCCTACGTAACCGCTGGTGGGGCGCCGCACTGACAACAGGGTTGGCCAGCCTGCTGCTGGTCGGCAGCGCAGCCAAGGTTGCGATGCTACACGTCCCGCTTTCCATCGCGGATGTACAGGCGCTGCCCATCCTGCTGGCCACCTTGTCAGGTCGTCCCTTACTGCTGGCGACAGCGCTGATTTCCGTAGCTGTGCTGTTGCCGCTGGGGAGTCTTCGACTGAGCTGGCACAGCCTGCTGGCGCTGGCCACGACTACAGTCTTCGTCTTCCTACTGTCCTCAGCGTCCGGCCAGCTACGTTCGATCTCAGAAAACCTGCTCCCGGTGGGAATCGAAGAACTGAAAATGCCCGATGGCGAGGTCGTGCGGATTCCAGGCCGTGAGGACCAGATCAGTTTGCTGCGGGTGCGCGGTCCGTTGATCTACCTGCTCGAAGACTGGCGAATGATGCACGAGGACACCGGCAACGTTCCTACGGCTGCCGAGATCGATGCGCTGACACTGCAGGCATGGCGGCCGGGCAGTATCAGCAAACCACGCAACGTACATGTCGTCCTGCTAGAGAGCGTCTGGGATATCACGCTCTTGGACCGCTACCAGAGCTCACGAAGTCCGTTGGACCCACGCTTCTTGGCGTTGTGGGAAAGTGCTGGTCGCCCCTACGTACTGTCACCAGAAATGGGCGGCGCCACCGCCAACGCCGAGTTCGAAGTATTGTGCGGCCTGCCCGCCCCACGCAACTCGGTGGCCTTCGTGAACCTGATGCGCAATCCCTCACCCTGTATTCCCGCAGTGCTGGCGCGCTCAGGTTACCGCACGATAGCCAGCCACGCGCATCAAGCCGAGAACTGGAACCGGATACGCGCCTATGACAACGCTGGCTTCGATATATATCGACCGATCGGCGCTTTCGAGCTGGATGACTTGGAAGGTGGGCTGCTGGCCGATAGCTCGTTCTTCCGTCAGAACCTGCAGTATCTGGATGAAAACCGGTCCGATGCCCCCCTATTCAACTATCTCGTTTCACTGTCGTCACACTGGGGCTTCGTGCGCAATTCCGAGCGCCGTCCCGACCTGGTGACAATCAGCCCTGCCGATGTTCCGGTGCTTCACGCCTACGCAAATGCGGTGGCCTATACCACCAAGGCCTTCATGGACTGGACAGAGGACATCCTGATGCGCGACCCGGAGGCTCTGATCATTGCCTTCGGCGACCATTCACCGTCACTCGATGTCGATCCAGACCCCTACACCGCGGTGAACGGCCGTGACAAGGCGGTGTTCGACAGCCCAGCGACCCGGCGCAAAGTCGGTATCAGCCGTACTCCTCTGCTGATCCTCGACGGCAACCGTGGCGCGCTTCGCACAGGCACCGATCTGCCAATGTACGAGCTACCTGGCCTGATCGGCCAGTTGCTAGGCAACGGCGCTCTCCTCCCGCAGTCTGCCCAACGCGGCCCGATGACGCTGCGCCCATTCCGCGGGCACCTGCTTGCTAGCAACGATGGAAGCTGGACTGACTGCGCCGGGCACGACAGCGCGCCGCGCACCCCGACATGCAATGCCGCCTGGAAGCAGTTCGACCAACTACGCACACTTCGCCAAGATATCGTCTTCGGTGATGGCCACTATCTGCGCGCGCAGCACGCCGCGGCATTCCGCGCCCCGCGCCTACATCCAATGATTGTTGAAGCAAGCCATGCGGCCTGCGAATTCGAGGTCGATCGGTGGGGCCCGCACCAGGCTATGCCGCGACAGGGGTTCAATCTTCAACCCGACGGCTCCAGCGCCATGTGGTTTGCGATGAAGCATCTGCGGGGCGCGCCCGAAGTGAGGATCGGCGACATCGTCGGCGAAACCAACGTGGGCGAGCACCTTGTTACGGCCGCCTTCGTCACCAGTGCCGTCTCCAACCTCACTGGCCCCATGCCGGTCAGTCTCAGCTGTCCCGGCCAGCCGCCGGTGTATGTAGGTATTCTCGACGTTTCGACTGAGCTGAAATCGGCTACCTCCGTCGCAGTAGAGGATTGCAGCTTCACGGTTGACCAGTGGGGTCCGCGCACTGGCACGACAGCACAGGGCTTCAACCTCCAGCCTGACGGTAGTAGTGGGTTGTGGATCACCATGAAACAGCTGCAAGGCCACCCACAAGTACGTATCGGCACCACGACTGGGGCTACCGCCTATAGTGATCTACTCGTGACCTCCGGCTTCAGCGAGCCTGCACTGCACGCCCAGCCAGGCCCTCTGTCGGTCTCGATCGCCTGTCCGGGGCACGCCGCCATAGAGCTGGGCACAATCCAGCTTGAGTAAGTCACGGATAGAGCTTCGCAGAAACCGAACGCAGGGATCTGGGTCCATTCAGGGAGAGATGACACCCGATCGGTGCGAGACAGCCTGTAAAGCTATAATCGCTGGCTGCCGCCACTAATCATCGCGCGGGCGGATGCAGGTACACGCCCCGTGCGCCCCGCTGCCTGCCGAGATGGTGACATTTACGTGCCGAGGCAGGGCGCCTAAGGATTCCGCTACGCCATGACAGACGCGATGCCTTCCTCCCCCAGCCGCGGGGATTCCAGCTTTGAGATTTCAGTGGTGGCACCGGTCTATGGTTGCCAGGGGTGCCTGGAAGACCTCGTGGACCAAGTGGAAGCTGCTATTAAGACGATGGGCATCAGCTTCGAGATGATATTGATCGACGACGCCAGCCCCGACGGGGCCTGGGCCCGGATCGCGGAACTTGCCCGCAGCCGTCCCTGGCTGCGCGGCCTGCGTTTGTCGCGCAACTTCGGCCAACATTCAGCCATTTCCGCCGGCATCGAACACGCACGTGGCAAATGGACCGTAGTCATGGACTGCGACCTGCAGGACGTACCGGGCGAAATTCCGACGTTGTATCGCAAGGCCAATGCCGAACAACTGGATGTGGTGTTTGCCCAGCGCCAGGAACGTCAGGACACTCCGCTCAAGCGCCTGTCTTCCTGGGCCTTCTTCAATGTGCTGGGTTGGTTGACCGGTGTTCCCCAGGACCCAAGCACGGCCAACTTCGGCATCTACCACCGCAAGGTCATCCAGGCCGTGTGCCAGATGCCCGAACGTGACCGCTCATTTCCGTTGATGGTCAAGTGGGCCGGCTTCCGCACCGGCAAATTGCCGGTGCAGCATCAGGCCCGCGCCGTCGGCGAGACCTCCTACACCCTACGAAAGCTGCTCAAGCTGTCGATGAACATCGCCTTGGGCTACTCCGAAAAACCCCTGCGCATGGTTGCCGGTACCGGCATCGCCTGCTCCCTGGTCGCGTTCGTGCTGGTGGCCATGAGCCTGCTGCGCTGGTGGGACGGGGACATCGAGGTGGCTGGCTACACCTCGATCATCGGCTCGGTCTGGCTGATCGGTGGCCTGGTGATGTTCTGCCTCGGCGTGGTTGGACTGTATGTTGGTCAAGTGTTCCGCAACGTACAGAAGCGTCCGTATTACATCGTCGCCGATGCGGTGAACGACGCAGAGGAAGCGCGGTGAACGTAGTCATCGACAACAGTCAGGGCCGTATTGCCGCACGCCTGACGCCGTGGGATGAGCGCGCACTTGGCTTCGTCACCGCCGAGGTGACATCCTTGGAGATCTCCACCGCCGAGCAGGCGGCCTCGCTGCTTTCCGAGCTGGAGCAATGGTGTACCGCGCATGCTGTGCACTACCTGTTCGGCCGCATCGACGCGACCCAGACGGCGGCCAAGTCGGCCCTGCTGCTGCAGGGCTATACCTTCGTGGAAACCTCCTTAACCGTCTCGCGCAGCGGGTTTGCTAACCTCCCGCCGGTACCGCGCGGCATGCTGCCGACGCTGCGCCTTGCGACCGGCGCGGACGTGCCCGAACTGCGGCGCATTGCCGTGACCGATTTCATCCATGGCCGCTTCCTGGAAGACCCCGCCATCGACCCGCAGCGCGCAGCGTTGCGCACTGCCAACTGGATCGAAGACCTGGTCAGCAGCGGGTTGGCCCATGTCGCCGAATCACGCGGGCGCACCATCGGCTTCCATGCTGAACGCGTGGCTGCCGACAACGGCAACTGCGAGCTGCTCCTGACCGGTGCCACCGGCCCCTATGCGATGCTCGCCCTGCCACTGTGGATCACCGCACTGGAATCGCTCGCCGCGCGCGGCGTTCCGCAGTGCACGACCCTCGTTTCCGCTGCCAATACGGGCATCCTCAACCTCTATGCCCGCCTCGGCTTCCATTTCAACAGCACCCTGTTTGGGTTCAGGAAATTTCTATGAATGACACCGTTACCGAAGACCAAGTCGTTGCCGTGTTCGCCCGCGTACTGGGTATCCCGGCCGACAACGTGAGTGATGAGCTGCGCTACGCAACCATCCCGCAGTGGGACTCGATCGCCCACATGTCAGTGGTGGCCGCGCTGGAAGAGGCATTCGGCGTGATGATCGACATGGACGAAGTCATCGACATGAGCTCGGTGGGCAAGGCCCGCGAAATCCTGCGCAAGCACGGCGCGGCCGTCTGATCATGACCGACGTTGCGCCAGTCATCCTGGTCACCGGCGCATCGCGCGGCATAGGCCGCGCGATTGCCCTGCAGCAGGCTACTCAGCACTCACAGTTGGTGCTGGTGGCCCGCGACGGACAGGCCTTGGCCGACCTGGGTGCGCAGATACAGGCACTCGGCGCGCCGCCGGCACTGTGCGTAGCCATGGACTTAACCGATGCCGAGGCCATTGCCGGCCTGTTCAAGCAGATCTTCACCCACTTCGGCCGGTTGGATGGACTGGTCAACAACGCCGGCGTGCTGCACGAGGGCTTGCTGGGAATGATTCGAAGCGAGGACATCGACCACGTGCTGGCCGTCAACGTCAAAGTGCCGCTGATGGCGATGCAGTACGCCTCACGGCTGATGGCCCGCAACGGCACAGGCAGCATCGTTAACCTTGTGTCGATCATGGGCGTCAATGGTGCCGCTGGGCTCAGCCTATATGCAGCCAGCAAGGCGGCACTGCTCGGCGCCACTCGCTCGGCCTCCAAGGAATTAGCCCCACGCGGCATCCGCGTCAATGCTGTCTCGCCAGGCTTCATAGATACCGACATGACCCGTAGCATGCCCGAAGCCGCGCATGCCAAGCGCGTTGCATCGATTGCGATGGGCCGCGCCGGCACCCCCGAGGAAGTCGCCGCACTGGTGGCCTTCCTGCTCAGCGATGCCTCCACCTATGTCACCGGACAGGTGATCGGCATCGACGGACAAATGGTGGTCTGAATGTCGTTCTGGAACCTGGAACAACATGACGCGCGCATCGCCCTGATCGATGGCGATAAATCGCTGGACTACACCGCGTTGGCCAACCTCGCCGACCAGCACGCCGCGCGTCTTCCAGACGGGCGCGGCATGGGCCTGCTGTGCATGCCCAGCCATGTCGATGCCGTTGCCCTTTATCTGGGCGCACTACGCAGCGGGCGCCAGGTTCCCCTGCTACTGCAGCCGGACACAGACCCCCAGCTACTTGCCGCGTTAGTGGTGCACTACCAGCCTGACTGGGTCGCCAGCCCGGGCAAGGCGGCCGCAGGCTACCGAACCGTGCATCAGGGCGCAGCGCTGTCCCTGCACGTGCGTGAGGCGGCCGCAGCACCCGACGTGCCACACCCGGACTTGGCACTACTGCTCAGCACCTCCGGGAGCACCGGCTCCTCCAAATTGGTTCGTCTGTCATCCTCTGGTCTGAATGCCAATGCCAGCGCCATCGTCGAGTACCTGGGCCTGCATGCCGATGATCGCGCGATCACCACGCTGCCGCTGGCCTACTCGTTCGGCATGTCCATTCTCAACAGCCACCTGGCCGTGGGTGGATCGGTGGTGCTGAGCGAGGACAGCCTGATGACTCGGGAATTCTGGGACAGCGCACGGCGCCATGGCATCACCTCGTTGTCCGGTGTTCCGGCCACCTTCGAGATCCTTCGACGCATGGGTCTGGCCCGAATGCAGCTGCCTAGCCTTCGCATGCTGACCCAGGCAGGCGGCCGCCTGCGCGATGAACTGGTGGCCTATTTCGCTGAATCCAGCCAAGCCCATCGCCTGGAGTTCTTCGTCATGTATGGCCAGACCGAGGCATCGCCGCGGATCAGCTACGTTCCGTCCGCACGCATTATCGACAAGGTCGGCAGTATCGGCGTGCCGGTCCCCGGGGGCCGCATGCAGGTCGACGCTACGACCGGCGAGCTGATCTATTACGGCGCCAACGTAATGATGGGCTATGCCAGCACGCGCACTGATCTGGCCAAGGGTGACGAGCTGCAGGGCGCATTACGCACCGGCGACCTCGCCCGCGTCGACGAAGACGGCTTTCATTACATCACCGGCCGCGCCAAGCGCTTTCTGAAAATTTCCGGCAACCGGGTCAATCTCGACGAAGTCGAGGCCATGCTGTCGTCGGCACTGAGCCAGCAGATCGTCTGCTCAGGAGGCGATGACGACCTGGTGGCCTTCAGCCACGGCACTCAGGTTGCCGAACAGGCGCAGGTGCGCCAGCTTGTGCAGGAACGCTACAAACTGTTCGGTGGTCACGTCCGTTCCCTCCACCTCGATGCGCTGCCCCTGATGGCCAGCGGCAAGGTGGATTACCAGAGTCTCCGGCAGATGGCCGGACAAGGAGTTGCAAGGTGACCCTGCCTGCTGCACCGGCTGCCGATGCGGCCGCCGCCCTGGATGTCGATGTCTTCGGCCTGGACCGCGCCCAAAAACGCATTTGGTTGCTGGACGGGCTCAATCGCCTGACCGGCCACCACCGCGCGCAGTGTGTCCCTTACGCGCGCATCCTTGACGGCTTGTGGCATGCCGGCGACGCAAGCAGCCTTGAGCAAGTACCGTGGCTGCCGGTGCGCATGTTCAAGCTGATGGACCTCAAGAGCATCGAGGATGACAAGGTTTCGCGCACGCTGGTGTCCAGTGGCACCACCGGTGCTGCGGTTTCGCGCATTTTCCTCGACGCCGACACCGCACGCGCACAGGCCCGTGCCCTGACTCGCATCTTCTCCCATTTCGCAGGCGCCAAGCGCCTGCGCATGCTGGTGGTCGACGACTCCAGTTTCCTGCGCGACCGCAGTCGCTTCAACGCACGCGCCGCAGGTATCCTCGGCTTCTCCAACTTCGGCCGCGACCATCTGTACCTGCTGGACGAAGATCTGCAGCCGGACTGGGCCGCACTAGAGCAATGGCTGCACGCCCAGCCTGATGAACCAGTATTGCTGTTCGGCTTCACCTTCATCGTCTGGCAGTCATTTGTGCAGGCTGCACGCCGCGACGGCAAGCAGATCCGCTTCCCGGCCGGCAGCATGCTGGTGCATGGAGGCGGCTGGAAGAAGATGGACGAGCAGAAAGTCGGCAATGCCGCCTACAAGGCCGCGCTGTCGCAGACTTTCGGCATCGAGCGTGTGCACAACTATTACGGCATGGTCGAACAGGTCGGCTCGATCTTCTTCGAATGCGAGCAGGGCCACCTGCATGCACCGGCCTATGCAGACGTGATCGTGCGTGACCTCCAGGACCTGCGCCCGGTACCGCACGGTACCACCGGTGCGATCCAGGTGCTGAGCCTCCTGCCCGAAAGCTATCCCGGCCATAGCCTGCTGACCGAAGATCTCGGAGTTATCCACGGCGAGGACGACTGCGCCTGCGGCCGCCCCGGCAAGCACTTCGCGGTGCTTGGCCGTATCAAGAACGTGGAAATCCGCGGCTGCAGCGATACCCGCACGGTACCCAACGCATGACCAGACTGCTCTTCTCAATCCACCCGGACGCCGCGCTGGACGCCGAACTGGAACGCCTATCAGCACTACCGCCGCTGCTGCCGTTCAGCGCGCCGCTGCGCGAGTTCGTCGCCGATTTCTCCCGACGTGTATTCGCACTGCCGCAGCTGCGCCAGCACCCCGAGCTGGCCACCCTGGGCCACTGGTTCCGAGGCGCTGCGGTCAACCAGCTGTCGCAACGCATCGGGACGCACCCGGCCGAACTGGACCTAGCCCGCGGCCTGATCTTCCATCTGGCACCGGCCAATGTGGACGTACTTTTCGCGTACGCCTGGCTGATGTCGGTGCTATCGGGCAACACCAACGTGGCACGCCTGTCGCAGAAGCAGAGCACCCAGCGCGATGCGCTGGTTTCGATCCTTCATGACATGCAGCGCGAGGACCTGCACCCGCTGGTACTGGAGCGTGCAGTACTGCTGACCTACCCGCACGACGATTCGATCACCACGGCGATCTCCCGTCACTGCCACGCGCGCATCATCTGGGGCGGTGACGCCACCGTCGCCAAGATCCGCTCGCTGCCGATCTCCCCGCTGGCCGTCGAACTCGCCTTTCCGGACCGCTTCGGCATAGCCGTGATGCGTGCAGCTGCCCTCACCGACGGCAGCGATGCCGATCTGCAGGAACTGGCGCGGCGCTTCTGCAACGACGTACTCTGGTTCGGCCAGCAGGCCTGCTCGTCACCGCGCACCCTGTACTGGGTCGGCGATGAGCCCACAATCGCGGCAGCCAAGGCATGCTTCTGGCCAGCGGTGCGCATGCAGGCCGCTGCGCTGGAAGACGAGCCGGCTGCGCTGATGGCGCGGGTGACCGACGCCAACCTACTGGCTGCGACAGAGCATGGCGTGCACTCAGCCGATGCCATCGGCCTATATCCGCTGCGCCTCGAAGCGGCGCGCGCTGACGGCGGGATCCGCGAGATCCAGTCCGGCCACGGTCTGGTAGTCGAAATCGACCTGCTCGGACTTGATGCGCTGGCAGCACAACTCGATGACCGCGACCAGACGCTGGTACAGCACGGCTTCACGGCTTCAGCTCTGCGCGACTTTCTTTGCCGCCTACGCAATCGCGCCATCGATCGAGTTGTGCCGTTCGGCCGCGCCCTGGACTTCCACCCGGTCTGGGACGGCACCGACCTGCTGGATGTCCTTACCCGCAAAATCACCCTGCCAGCGACCTGATCCGATGAGCTACGTTTTCATTGCCTTGACCATCCTGCTTACCGTATATGGCCAGCTCATGCTGAAATGGCAGGTCAACCTCAATCCCGGCGCGACCATCGATGGCCTCAACCCACGTGCGATCATCACCCTGCTGCTCAATCCCTGGGTGATCAGCGCCTTCGCGGCGGCATTCGGCGCTTCGCTGTGCTGGATGGCGGCCATCGGCCGGATGCCGCTTAGCAAGGCTTACCCGTTCACTGCATTGAGTTTCCCATTGGTGGCAACCCTTGCGGTATTGCTCTTCCGCGAGTCCTTCGACTGGCATAAGATCGCCGGCACCGCCTTGATCATCCTCGGCGTCATTGTCCTGTCTCGCTCCGGAGCCTGAACCATGTCGCAGAAGACCGATGGGTTGCACGCAGTGCTTTCACACCCGGCGGTCTACGACCTGCTGCAGAACCTACTTGGAGCCCGTCGCTCCCGTGCACGGCTGATCCGCGACCATATTCGCCCCCGCCAGGGTGATCATGTCCTCGATATCGGCTGCGGTACGGGCGAACTTTTCAGTCAGCTGCCCGCGGGCCTGCGCTACGTCGGGTTCGATCTGTCCCAAGACTATATCGACGCAGCACGGAAGCGCTTTGGTGACCGCGCGCGCTTCGAATGCATGGACGTGACCGACTACAAGGTGGGTCAAGGGCAGCAGAAGGCGGACCTCGTGCTGGCCATCGGCATACTGCACCACCTTGACGATTCACACGCGCGGGCGCTGATGCGCACCGCACATGCCGCCCTCAAGCCGGGCGGCCGTTTCATCTCGCTCGACGGCGCCTACGTCGATGGCCAGTCGGTCATCGCCCACGGCCTGATCGCCCGCGATCGTGGCCAGAGCATCCGCACGCCGTCCGCCTACCATGCCCTCGCCGAGTCACAGTTCGGGGTGGTCAAAGGCCAGGTCAGAAGCGATATGCTTTTCGTCCCCTATACACACTACATCATGGAATGCGTGCGCCAGGCCGACGCCAGCCACGATCAGGAGCAGCAGTGATTCCTTTCAACAAGCCATTCATGACTGGCCAGGAACTGGTCAACATCACCCATGCGCATGCCAATGGGCACCTCAGCGGCGATGGTCCCTTCACCAAGCAATGCCATACGTGGCTGAACGCGCGCACCGGCGCCAGCGCTTCGCTGCTGACCCACTCGTGCACCGCCGCCCTGGAAATGGCAGCCCTGCTGCTGGACCTTGAGGACGGCGACGAAGTGATCATGCCGTCCTACACGTTTGTCTCGACCTCCAATGCCTTCGTCCTGCGTGGCGCGGTGCCAGTGTTCGTGGACATCCGCGCGGACACGCTGAATATCGATGAGACACTGATCGAAGCGGCCATCACCCCGCGGACCAAGGCCATCTGCGTGGTGCACTACGCAGGTGTGTCCTGCGAAATGGACGAAATCCTGGCCATTGCCGCGCGCCATGACCTGGCGGTAGTCGAGGATGCCGCGCAGGGCATCATGTCCACCTACAAGGGCAGGCCGCTGGGCACCATCGGCGATCTCGGCGCTCTGAGCTTCCACGAAACCAAGAACATCATTTCCGGCGAAGGCGGCGCGTTGTTGTGCCGCGACCACACCCATGCTGAACGTGCCGAGATCATTCGCGAAAAGGGTACAAATCGCAGCCGCTTCTTCCGAGGCCAGGTCGACAAGTACACCTGGGTGGATGTGGGCTCCTCGTTCCTCCCCGGCGAGATCACTGCCGCCTTCCTGGCCGCGCAGATGGATGCGGCCGAGGACATCACCGCTCGTCGCCTGGCGATCTGGGAGCGTTACCACGCCTGGGCAGCCCCGCATGAGGCTGCGGGCCGCCTGGTACGGCCGACCATACCGGCCCACTGCAGCCACAATGCACACATGTATTACATGCTGCTGCCGTCGCTGGAGGCGCGGACGCATTTCATCCAGGACCTGAAGGCAAGCGGCGTGCAGTCTGTATTCCACTACATCCCGCTGCATTCCTCCCCGGCCGGCATCTCCCGGGGACGTACAGGCTCGACCATGCACGTCACCGACGATATCAGCGTTCGGCTGGTGCGCATGCCCCTGTGGATCGGTGTTGAGCCGCAGCTGGATGCAGTGATGGAGGCGGCCGACGCGGCACTGAGGCAGTACGCATGAATGAACTATCGAAGACACATGCCTCGCGCCAGGAATCGGCACTGCCTTTTCCAAAGACAGCGCCGATGGCCTTGATTCTGCGTGCCTTCGGCATATTGCTAGTGATCGCTGCCTCAGCAAATGCCCTGCTGTACAGCGACGCCGTTGCAACGCCGCTCGTGCAATCGGACGCATGGTACTTCCTCGAGACGTTCCTGCCGCGCTATCTAGAGGGCTCTCTGACCTTCTTAGACCTGTTCATGCAGCGCGGCGCAGGAGATCACGCGCAGCCGCTGCAGAAGCTGGTGCTCCTGTTCCACACGAAATATTTCGATCTGGATTTCCGCGTCGAGGGCTTAATCGGTGTTGCCATCGGCATCGCCTGGTGCTGGGCCATTTCCCGCGAGATGATGCGCCAGCCTCAAGCTGATCCCCTGCGGAACGCGTTCTCATGGATATGCGTCGGGCTGGTGTTTGCGCTTGGCTTGTCGCTCAACAGCTCCAACATATTCACGTGGCCGCTGGCGACACTCGGGTACATTCCGCTACTACTGGGCACATTGTACTTCTCGCTTGTGATGGGCCAGTTGTTGCAGAAGGCCAGACCTGTGCTGGTACTGGTGGCGACTCTGCTGCTGGGTCTCTGCACCGACGAGATAGCCCTGGTGCTGGTGATTGCGGCCGCACTTGCCTGCGTACCGCTGCTGACCTCATCCCGACGCAGCAAGCTCAGCACTCTCGCCGCCGGCGTGACAGGTCTGGTCCTTGCCCGCATTTTCCTCTGGTGGGTCGCCCAGCATGCGGGCACTGGGGCGGCCGTACTCCTACCAAGCCGTGGGCTGGCCGAATCCCTGCTCACCACAGAAGCCTTCAGCGGGCTACTGATACCTTTCTCCGACAGCTTGGTGCATCTGCAGCTGCTTACCTCGCGTTTCCCCGACAACACCGGCACTGCAGCGCTGGTGTGCGCTGCCGCGGTGATTGCTCTCCAGGTTTTTTTCTGGGTGACGGTAATCGGCGCGTGGCGTGCCCGCGCATATGACCGTACGTTGGCCATGGCCACGTTCCTGATGCTGGTAGCGTATGCCCTGACCGCCGGCATTATCCTGAGCAGGGTACCTGCATTTGACTGGAACTACCTGCACCAGCCTCGTTACGTAATGTCCTACCAGATCAACCTGGTGGCCATCGCGGTTATGTTCCATTACCGGCTCACCCGGTCGACACCGCCTGCCTCGACCAAGGCCTGCGTGCTCGAACGCAGCGCCATCTTGTTGCTGATCTCCGGCCTGCTGGGCGTCCAGTGGCACGCATCGGTCTACAACTGGAAACTGCCGCACTACCTGATACCGTACTGGCAAAACACGGCACTGGCCATGCAACGGCTGGCCACGGACCCGCGCAGCCCGCCGACCGCCTGCACCGACATCATGACCGTGTGCGGCTATCCCGAGGAAGAGCGGGTGAAGTTGATCTCGCTGCTAGTGGACAAGCAGTTGAACATCTTTTCCAGCCGGTTCCAGATCCGCAATCGCCTATACCCATCCTTGGCAACTGTGCCCGGCTTCTGGCCCGGAAGTACCCAAGAGCAGCGTTTTGACCAACGCATCATGCTGGCATCGGCGACAGCCACCCTGGCAGCTGATCCGGTAGCTGGCAGTTGCGGCAACGATGCCGCACAGCCGGTTCGCATCCATTTGGATACCCGAGATCTGGCACCCTCCGGCGCTCAGCTGTGGGTGGATTCGGTGGGAGCACAGCGTACCCTGCTGGCCAGCACAACGCCGCAGGAAACGACACTTACAGTGGAACACTCGCTGCCGAACCACTCACTGTTGTCGCTGGTCCGCTCCGACAGTCAAGGCGTCCTGAGCCAGCAGCAGATAGACCTGCCGCCCTGCGAAGTTGTTGCGCCAGCCCGCTGAACCGGTTCCTGCGAACGAAGAAAAAATGCCGGCGCGAAATCCGCGCCGGCATTTTCTTTCCGCCTCTATTTGTACTTTTGAACAGTGTCTCTAGCGAGCTTCCGCCACGTGTGCGGGCGGCTTCCGCTTCAGGCGTGAAAGCGGGCGATCGACCAGCACGACGATCAGCCAGGACAACGCAACAGTGACTGCGAATGCGGGCAGAAAGAACGTGGTAAATGGTCTGGTGAAGCCACAGGCGCAGACGAACCAAGCGGCCACCGTGGTGTGGACTAGGTACACCGGATAGCTCAGGTCACCAAGCATCTTGTCCAGCTTGCCGCCGCGCTGTTGGTGCAGCGATATCACCATCCAGGCCGACAACAGCATGGAAGCGTACAGCCCCCAGTCCCAAGGCCAACTTGGCACGAAAAACCATACCGCGCCGTGCAGAAGCCACGCCGCACAACTGATGAACGGCATGCGGATGCGCTGCAGAACCTCACGGTACTGGCAGATCAGCGCACCGACGGCGAATGGCAAGAGGCAGGGCAAGAACGTTGCATAGCGCTCACCGAAACTGTCCTGCTGAATACCCAGCTTGAGGTTGATCAACGCGCCTATAACTACACCGAGCGCAGCCGCGCCACGGGAAGTCGCCATCATCGGCATAAGCAGGTAAAAACCTACCTCGATGGCCAGCGCATTTGCGACCGGCACCGGAAGACCGCCGCGGTTGATGCCCGGGAACAGGGTAACCACGTAGGCCCAGTCTTGCAGGCCGCGCGGCATGTGAAACTCGCCGTTAATGGGCCGAAGATCGATACCTACGCTGCCGTAGTACCACAGGGTGAGCAAGCCTATGATCGCAGCCAGCCAGTAAAGCGGGAAAATGCGCATGAAGCGATTGAACGCGTAGGCCTTCAGACCGGCTCCATCAAAGCCATACTTGGTCGTCAGCACCAAGGTCATGAGGAAGCCACTGAGTACGAAGAACGCCCACACCGCATAAGCCGCATAGCCATGCGGCATGTTGGACCACAAGTGCGAGGCCGCCACCAACGACGCAAGCACGAAACGGCTCGCACCGAATCCAAAGACAGGCATTTTCAAATTACAGCTCCGATGAGCATGGAAAGGTTGTACTGGAACAGCCGCGATCAGGGCGACGAGCAGGCCGTAGCCTCAGCGCGGATGGTGGCCAGAATGCGACCGCTGCCATCACTCAGTGTCAGTTCGGAACCATCATTGATCCACGGTCCAGTCACTTCGGTGCCCGCTGCGCCCCCTTCCACCCAGAGCTTTGGTGTCTGAGTCAGACTTCCCACCGTGATCTTCACGAAAGACGCACCAGCGACCTCTGATCTCCAGACAACCTGCACTTCGGCGGATGATCCGGCCGCACCGTTGCAATCAAGCTTGAGTATCTTCGGTTCAACCACCATACCTTCGACACTTGCGTGGACCAGGCTCATTCCGACAACGGATGCTTCCGTTACCGCCGCCTGCATGCCAGGCAGCTCGGGGGCGGTTCCGACGGCGCCAGCCCGGCGCCGTCCGGCTTCATCACAACAGCCAACCAATGTCAGCACCAATGCACAAACCAACAGCGCACGCGATTGAGTCCACATGAAATATCCCTAGAGTTCGCCGGCAATAGAGGCGAAGACGCCGCATTCTTACGCATGCGAACAGCAGCGTAAAGCCCGCGTTCATGCCCCACAAACCATCACCTGGATGGCGGCGACATACGCAGCCGGCACAGGATATGGACCCGAGTCCTCAACCAGCCACAATGGCCTTCGACAGAATACGCCGCAGGGCATCATCCGAGTAGTGACGTGCGATGAATCCGCGGCTGTCGGCCGAAACCTGCTGCCAACGTGCATCGTCCTGCAACAGCATCACTATATGCGCCGCCATGCCGTCGGCATCATCGGCGACAGGCATGAACGCAGCCGCCTCGCCCAACCCCTGCATGCCGACCGATGTAGTCACGCAAGGTAGGCCGTGCCGAAGGCTCTCCAACACCTTTCCCTTGACGCCACCTCCGAAGCGCAGCGGTGCCACTGAGATGCGAGCCCTGCGGTACCAACCCTCCAGTACCTCGTCACTCACATATCCGGTAACGTCGATACTATCCGAGGCCATGGCCAGGATTTCCGGGCGCGGATTGGATCCCACCAGACTCATACGCACTGTCGGCAGCTGCGCCTGCACCAATGGCAAGACCTTTTCAACGAACCATTGCGCGGCATCCACGTTCGGCGCATGTGCGAAACCAGCAACGAACAGGATATCCCGCCGCTCCTTCGCTTCCGGCACATCGGCATCGGCAACCGGCTCAAAGGCGTAGAGAGGAATGGTTTCTGCACGACCGGTCGCGTTCGGCGCATTGCTCGCTAGCCAATTGCGGACGTGAGCAGTCTCGTCGTTCGACGGATACAGGACCACATCGGTCTCCTGCCATAGCGCATGCTCGAAATCACGAAAACGCTCGACCTCGCTTGCCAGCGCAGCATCTGGCTGCAACTGCAATTGTTGCTGCATTCGCAGATGATGTATGTCGTGACCGTAATAAACCAAGGCCGCCTTGCTGTGCTGGCGAACGCTGGCAACCAATTCGGCCGACACGTGGGGTCGGTTGAGGATGACCGCGTCCAAGTAGCGCCCGTTGCTGGCCATCCATGCCTCAAACCCAGCCACGCCGACACAATCCGCACCGTGCATCACCTCGATGCCAGCACGCTGTAGCGGTGGGGCATAGGCCGCATCGAAGTAGGCATTTGCTGGCCAGAAAGTTACCTGGCACCCCTCGCGCAGCAGCGTATGCATCACTTGGCAGGTCGCACGTGAACCAGCATCGCGATCCGGCTGCGGAATGTAGTGATCGACCACCAATACATGACGCTTGCTGCGCGAGCGATCACGCGCAAGGAAGACGTGTTCGCCGTTGGCGAACTGCCCCTGTTCAAGCGCGGCCTTCCAGCGCGCAAAAAACTTATCGCGATTGATCGCCTGCCATGCTTTGACGCCGCAACCTTCATCAGTGCCACTGGATACACCTTCATAGTGCACCACCACCGATGCTGGCTGCATATAGACCTTCAGTCCACGCGCACGCACCCGAAAAGCAATATCCGTGTCTTCGTAGTAAGCCGGTGCAAAATGGTCATCGAAACCGCCGAGCTCTTGGAAAAGAGCCATCGGCAGCATGATTGATGCCCCGGACGCGTAGTCGACTTCCTTCAGGTAGTTGTACTCCGGATGCGACGGATCCTGCAGGCGGCCATAATTCCATGCGCTGCCATCAGACCAGACTATGCCGCCAGCTTCCTGCAGCCGTCCGTCTGGATACACCAATTTGGAACCAACCAAGCCGGCATCGGGATGGCTGTCGAACACATCGACCATGGCATCCAGCCATCCCGGACGGACTTCGGTGTCATTGTTGAGCAGGCAAACATACCGCCCCTTGGCCAGCCTCAGCGACTGATTACAGGAGCGCAAAAAGCCCAGATTCTTTGGGTTGACGTGGTAGCGAAGACCAGGAATGGTTGACAAAGCATCGATCTGGGGATCTCCGGAGGCATCCTCCAGTATCAGTACTTCGAAGGAAACCTTCGCCCCGACACGAGCAATGGATGCCACGCACGCGAGGCTCTGCTCGTAGTTACCGTACGTGGGAACCACGATGCTGACGATCGGATCCTGGACCTCCGCAAAGCGAATCCCCTTCTGGACCGCCTGCGGATCGCGCTTGACGTCGTCCAGCAATAATCCATCTAGCGCCGCCAACACGGAGGCATCCTGCCGCAACAGCATACGCTTGGCCATCGGCACCATCGGCTTGAGCAACGGATGCTGAGCTACTCCGGAGGCGCGCAGCGACTGAAGCACTGTGCGCCATTCGCCGCGCAACACGCGACCGGCGAAGCGCAACGGCTTGGTGACGCGCCAGGAACGCGAGTTAATCAACGATGTAGCGAGTTTCTGCAGCGCCTGGAGTTCGGCCCGGTAGGATGTCAGCACTGCAGATACTTCGTCTGCATCTGCTACACCCTCCAGCCCTACCGCGGCGTCCTCACGACTCACTCCGGAGCGCTCCATCAAGTGCTGGATCTGCTGGTGGTGCAGCTGTAGCGCATGACGTGCGGTATCGGTCAAGCCGATCACTGCATTGAGCCTCTGCTGAAGCCCACCGCGTGCTTCCCAGATCTCGGCCATGGCTGTTTCGAGCTGTTTGACCTTAGCCTTCTCGGTGGACAGTTCGTTATGAAGCGAATCAGCCTTGGCCTTCTCGGTGGACAGTTCGTTATGAAGCGAATCAGCCTTGGCCCTCTCGGTCGAAAGTTCACCGTGAAGCGAGTCGGCAAGCGCGCGTTGGCTACCCTCTTGTACTCGCATTGCCTCAAGTTGCCTGTGCAATCCAGCCACAACCGACTGCTCACGCACGACATGGCCGCGCAATTCACCGATCTCCGCATCCTGAGCCTGCGCCCAGCGGGCAACCTCATGGTGGTGTGCGTAGAGATCCTCTGTTTCGGCATACAGCACGGACGCCGGCAGTTGCGGCAGCAGCGATGGCTCGGCCGCAGCGACTATCACGAAATAAACCGCATCGGGAATCAGCGCTGCGCGTTCCACCACCCCTTCACCGGTATCGGTCAGAGCCTGGTAGACCTGTTGGTCCGGACCGCCATCCAGCGACGTGATCGTCGAACAAACCGACATCCGGTGGCCACACAGGCGCGAAGCAGGAAAGTGTCGTGCCACCAGTGCCTGGAATTCCTCTAGGTAAAGCTCCTTCACGTGGTACTCGTTGTGGTAACCAGCACGGTCGGAGTACACCTCTTTGTTCGGCGAAGACATGACCATCACGCCACCCGGCCGCAGCACTCGGCGGATCTCGGACATCATCTCTTCCTGCTCGTATAGATGTTCGATCGTCTCGAAAGACACCACAACGTCCACGCTGTCGTCGGGCAATGGGATGGCCGCAGCCGAGCCTTGCAGGTAACGCAGATTGTGCAGATTGGTGTAACGCTGCGCCGCATGGGCCACAGCCTCGGGCGAAATATCCACGCCGCACACCGACTGTGCACGACCAGCCAGCATCGCACTGCCATAGCCTTCGCCGCTAGCCACGTCGAGCACGTCCTTGCCCGCGACCAGCGGCAGGCACCAGGCGTATCGATGCAGATGCTCTTGGCGTATCACGCCGTACTCGGTTGGGACGAAACGTTCGCCGGTGAACTCGATCATCAGGGTTCCTTGTTGACATCGATGGCTAGCATGGGCAAGCCCACTAGGCCAAACCGCATGGTCTCGTCGATCGCGCGAAACTCCAACGCGTCATGGATCCAGTGCTGTTGGGTATGGTCGTGCTGGTCGCCGGAAGCCACCGCTGCATCGATCATGTAAGAGCCGGAAGGCATCACCGGCATGCGGAACAGAAAAGACGCCGCAATGGACTCCCCTGGCATGCCGCCTACCGGCGCATCTTTGCAAGCGAAGTAACTGTTGTCGCCGAACAGGCGCTGGCCCAGGCGATCCTTGACGTAGAAGCCGACGATAACGTTGTCCAGCGCCTGCACCAGCTCGACCCGGATACGCAGGCGTACCAGCTCACCGCCTTCGGCCAGCCCCAGCGGCGCGCCGTGCTCGTCCGTGAGCGTGACATCCATGATACGCGCGCCCTGAGCACCGAATTCCTGCCCAACATTGTCAGGGTCGAACTGGAACAGCGCGATGCGGTTTGTGACGCCGGCCTCCAGCAATGCCTGCTGTCGGAAGTCCGGGGCGTCAGCAACACGCCGCCGCTGCTTCCCCTCGACCACTATGTCGTCCACGCCCACCTCGCGCCGACCCACTAGGTGCTGCTCGGTCATGTAGGCCTCGACCACCTCCTGCGAGGTGCCGGACAGACGCATGCGGCCGTCCTGCAACCACACGGCGTTCTCGCACAGGTTGGTTACGGCAGCTGCATCATGGCTGACGAACAGCAGCGTACCGTGCTTCTGGAACTCCCGCAGGAATCGCATGCACTTCTGTGAGAAGAACGCATCACCGACCGCCAGTGCCTCATCAATGATCAAGATATCGGCATCGACATGAGCAATCACTGCAAACGCCAAGCGTACCGACATGCCGCTGGAATAACTGCGCACTGGCTGGTCGATGAACTCACCGATGTCGGCGAACGCCAGAATGCTGTCCAGGCGTTGGTCGATCTGCGCACGCGACAGGCCCAGGATTGCGGCGTTTAGGTAGACGTTCTCGCGACCGGTGAACTCCGGATTGAAACCGCTACCCAGCTCCAGCAGTGCGGCCACGCGGCCCTTTACCTTGATGCTGCCCTCGGTTGGGTTCAAGGTGCCAGCAATCATCTGCAGCAGAGTCGACTTGCCCGACCCATTGCGACCGACTATGCCCACCGTCTGGCCTCGGCGAATCGAGATGCTCACATCCCGCAGCGCCCAGAAATCCTTGTAGAACGACTTCCGCTTGCCGGCCAGTGCCTGCCACAGGCGATGCGAAGGACGCTCGTACATATGGTAGGACTTACCGACTCCTTTGACCTCGATAACGGTCTCGGCCACGCCGACTTCAGAGGACATCGGCAAACCCCACGCGCAACTTGTTGAACAGACGGTGGCCAATGAAGGCAACCACGCAGGCGATCAGGGTGTAGAGGCCTAGGCCCGCCCAATCCGGCAGGCGACCCCAGATCACCACTTCGCGAACCTGGTTGATGATGAATGTCAGCGGGTTGAGCTCGAACACGACGCGGTAGCTGGCTGGCACCGACTCGACCGGAATGATTGCCGAGGACAAGAACAGCATGGCTGCGGCAATGACGCCAGCTATCTGGCCGATATCGCGCAGGTACACACCAAGCGCAGAAGTGATCCAACCGATGCCGACCGTCAGGATGACCAGTGGCAGAACCACCACCGGCAGTAGCAGGGCGGTAGCATGGATGCTGCCTTTCACACACAAGTACATCAAAAGCAGCACCACCATGTTCATCAGCAGATGGAACAAGGCCGAAAGAGTCATGCTCCACACTAGGATATCCAGAGGAAACACCACGCGTTTGACGTAGCCGGTGTTGCTGACGATAAGCTGCGGTGCACGGGTGAAACACTCGGCGAAGAACCCGTGCACGGTAAGGCCCGCGAACAGGATCAGCGCAAAATCGGTGGTGGACCCGGTCGATCCCGGCCAACGCCCCTTCATGATGAAGCCGAAGGCCATGGTGTAGACCACCAGCATCAGGAACGGACTGATCAGCGACCACAACAAACCAAAGCTTGCGCCACGGTAACGACCAAGCACCTCGCGCTGGGTAAGCTCAAAGGTAAGCGAACGATGCTTACCGAAAACCGAGAGGATTCCCATGCTCAGCGGTTCCCACCCAACGCCCTTTCCAGATCCACCCGCAAATCCTCAACATCCTCAACCCCCACGCTCAGCCTCACCAGCGCATCACTGATGCCCAGCTGTTCGCGGCGAGCCACAGGAATCGAGGCATGGGTCATCACTGCCGGGTGGTTGACCAGGCTTTCCACGCCGCCGAGGGACTCGGCCAGGGTGAACAGTTCGGTGCGTTCGCAGAAGCGCTTGGCCGCTTCGAATCCGCCCTTGAGCACGATCGAGACGATGCCACCGTAGCCGGCCATCTGCTTGCCCGCCAGTTCATGCTGCGGGTGCGAGGCCAGGCCCGGGTAGATCACCTTTTCCACTGCCGGATGGGTTTCCAGCCAGGTGGCCAGGTCCATCGCATTGGCGCAATGCGCCTTCATGCGCAGCGGCAGGGTCTTCAGGCCGCGTAGGGCCAGGAAGCTGTCGAACGGGCCCTGCACGCCACCGATGGAGTTCTGCAGGAAAGCCATCTGCTCGGCCAGCTCGGCGTTGTCACCCACCACCACCATGCCGCCGACCATGTCGGAATGGCCATTGAGGTACTTGGTGGCCGAATGCAGCACCAGGTCAGCGCCAAGTTCCAGCGGACGCTGCAGCATCGGCGAGGCGAAGGTGTTGTCCACCACCACGATCAGACCGTGACGCTTGGCGATTGCGGCCACCGCAGCGATGTCCACGATCTTCAGCATCGGGTTGGTCGGCGTTTCGATCCACAGCATCTTCGTCTTGGGCGTGATCGCAGCCTCGAACGCGGCCAGGTCGGTCAGGTCGACGAAGCTGAAATCCAGCGCGGCGGTGCGGCGACGCACCCGCTCGAACAGGCGGAAACTGCCGCCGTAGATGTCATCCATCGCCACCACGTGGCTGCCGGCATCCAGCAGTTCGATCACGGTGGAGCTGGCCGCCATGCCCGACGCAAAGGCAAAGCCGCGCGTGCCGCCTTCCAGCGAGGCCACACAACGCTCGTAGGCGAAGCGGGTCGGGTTGTGCGTACGCGAGTACTCAAAACCCTGATGCTCGCCCGGGCTGGACTGCGCATAGGTCGAGGTCGCGTAGATCGGCGGCATGACTGCGCCGGTGCTGGGGTCAGGCGACTGCCCGCCGTGGATGGCCAACGTGGCAAGCGACAAGGCGCGCTCGCCGTCCTGGCTGCGTGAATGCTGATCCGTCATAAGGGCTTCCAGCTAAAGGGGCGAAATTCTATCAGTGCTGTCTGAATCTACCGTGGCCCCCTCTTACGGAGGGGACCAGCCAGGTTTACTGAACGCGGCGACGCAGGTAGTTCAGCAGGTCGATGCGGGTGATCAAACCGAGGAATGCGTCACCATCGGTGATGATCGCCACCTGGCCGCGGTCGAACACCGGCAGCAGGGCCTCGATCGGCGATTTGACGTCCAAGCTGTCCAGCTTGCTGACCATGGCCACCGACACCGGGTCGCGGAAACGGGCTTCGTCGCCATAAACGTGCAGCAGCACATCGCTTTCATCGATGATGCCGACCAGCTGATTGCCTTCCATCACCGGCAGCTGCGACACGTCGTACAGCTTCATGCGCTGGTAGGCGGTGGTCAGCAGGTCCTTCGGGCCCACCACCACGGTATCGCGCTGGCTGTACGGGCGCAGGATCAGGTCGCGCAGGTCGCCGAACTGCGGGCGCTCCAGGAAACCGTTGTCCAGCATCCAGTAATCGTTGTACATCTTGGACAGGTACTTGTTGCCGGTATCCGGCACCAGCACCAGCACCTTCTTCGGCATGGTCTGCTCACGGCAGTACTTCAACGCGGCAGCCAACAGGGTGCCGGTCGAGGAACCACCAAGGATGCCTTCCTTGCCCAGCAGCTCGCGCGCGGTGTGGAAGCTCTCGGCATCAGTGATGGCATAAGCCTTCTTGACCCGGCTGAAATCGGCGATATCCGGCAGGAAATCCTCGCCGATGCCTTCCACCAGCCAGCTGCCGGACTTTTCGTTCAGCGTGCCCTCGTTGATGTACTCGGCCAGGATCGAGCCGACCGGGTCGGCCAGCACCAGCTCGGTCTTGGGCGAGAGCTTGGCGAAGGCGCGCGACAGGCCGGTCATGGTGCCGGAGCTGCCGCAGCCGAACACGATCGCGTCCAGGTCGCCGCCCATCTGCTCGATGATTTCCGGGCCGGTACCGAACTCGTGCGCAGCCGGGTTGTCGGGGTTGCCGAACTGGTTGATGAAATAGGCGCCGGGGGTACGGTCGGCGACGGTCTTGGCCAGGTCCTGGTAGTACTCCGGGTGGCCCTTGGCCACGTCCGAACGGGTCAGCACCACTTCGGCGCCCATGGCCTTCAGGTTGAAGATCTTTTCCCGGCTCATCTTGTCGGGAACCACGAGGATCAGCTTGTAGCCTTTCTGCTGCGCCACCAGCGCCAGGCCCAGGCCGGTATTGCCGGCAGTGCCCTCGACCAGCGTCGCGCCCGGCTTGAGATCCCCGCGCTTTTCGGCCGCCTCGATCATCGACAGCCCGATGCGGTCCTTGATCGACCCGCCCGGGTTGGCGCTCTCCATCTTGAGGTACAGCTCGCACACGCCGACATCCAGGCGCTGGGCCTTGATGATGGGCGTATTGCCGATGAGTTCGAGGATGGAGGAATGGATGGGCATCGGTTTGGTTCAGATCGCGCCGCAAGCGGCCGGACCGATGATTATCCGATGGTTGTGAAGGAAAGTCAGTTAATGACGCTTTCCGGCACCGGATCCACCCTGGCAAGTGGCGCGGACAATGACGGCCGACGAGGAGGCCGCCACCGTCCGCGACATAAGCGGTGAAGCGTGGGGAAGGTTTAGTTGAGGCTGTTTTCGTAAATCCGCAGGAGCTTCTGCTTGGCCAGCAGTTTTTCCCGTTTCATCTGTCCCAGGGTGACCCCATCAATCGGGAGCACACCCAGCTCCGCGTCCATGCATTTCTTGTTCAGCTTCTTATGCTGTTGGTAGAGCTGCTTGAACTCCGGGTTGGCCTTGGCCAATGCGTCGATTTCACTCTGCGGCTGCCCTTCGAACATGACTACCTCCTTCATGCAGAAACAAGAACGCCCCGGCCGGGTGGCACGGGGCGTTGCTGGATTGGAAAGCCGGGACCGCCCAAGCCGGCACCACCCACCGCGCCCTGGCCAACCTGCCAGAAGCTATCGGTTACTGGTTCGCGCCATGCTTGCACCGGCTCGGCCCTCCGTTGTCCGGGCGACGGAGTTGCCGCCCGGACAATTGACCCTACGCCTGCAAAAAGGTTCCGGCAAGCGTTCTGCGGGAACGTTTCCTGAATATCCGAACTCGACCACATTCAGCCATCGCCGAATGACAAAAACCTAACAAGTTCAGCCATTTAAGTTTGTTACGGGGCAATAATCACTTCAGCTGAACGGGCCCGTGTCGAAGCCGCTTTCTTGCCGCTCACCTGGATGCGGCTGGCGGCCACCCCGGCCTCGACAAGCGCGTCCTTGAGCGCCTGCGCGCGGCGTTGGCCCACCCCGTTGGCACTGTCGTAGGCCTCGATCGTGACCCGGCCCTTCTTGCCGATGTTCAGGTACTCGGCCAAGGCCTTGGTCTGGTTGCGGGCACCGCCGGACAGCGCTGCCTGACCGGCCGCGAAGGCATCGCCAGCGAAGGTATAGACCTCACCACGTCCGTCAAACTTCGACGCAGGCAACTTCTGCCCGGAGACCAGCTCAGCCTCTTCGCGAGCCAGCTTGGCCGCGTTCTGCTGGGCTGCACTCAGGCGCTGCTGCTGACGGCCGGCAACGCTGGTAAGCGCGGTTTCGGCGTCCTGGCGCGCCAGGGTCTCGGCTTCGGCGGCCAGACGCAGGCGTTCAGCTTCCTCGGCCTGGATCTGGGTCTGCACGCGCAGTTGCTCCGCTTCCTGGCGGGCGCGAGCCGCATCGCGCCGGCTGGCCTCGATCAGCAGCTCGCTGCGGGTGCGCTCGAGCTGATCGATTTCGCGCCGTGCCAGCGCGGTGCGGCTGGCCGCCTCGGCAATGGCAACCCGGCGCTCGGCCAGATAACGCGCGTCGTCCAGGTCCTTGCGTTTGGCCTTGGCCAGCGCGGCGATGGCCTGTTGCGCCTGCAGCTTTTCAAACGGCGCCACGTCGGCCGTGGCCATGTCCGCCTGCAGCATCAGCAGCCGCTGGTTCAAGGCGCCCACGGCTGGGTCTTCGGCTGCCAGCGCCAGCATCGGCATGGCCAGCAGGCCCACGACCACCAGATTCCTGATCCGCATCAACGTCCCTCCCCTGTCGCCAACTGGCGTTGCAGCTGTGCAACCTCGGCCTTGCGCTGGGCCAGCTGGGCCTGCGCGACGGCCTCTTCACTCTGCGCCCGCGCCAGATCGGCATCGGCCGCCGCACGCAGCGCCAGCACCGGCGCCTGCTTGCGCAGCCGGCGGTCGCCTGCGGCCTGCTGGGCCTGGCCCAGTTGCTGGCGCGCCATGGCCATCGTGTCCGGCGCGTATTGGTCGGCGTCGGCGCGGTCGGCCTTTTCCACGGCCTGTTGTGCGGTGAGCAGTTCCATTGCGCCCGGATCCTGTGCCAGAGCGCTGCCGCTTAGCACGAATATGCAGGCGGTGACACACAGGAATCTTCTTAATTGTGCGAAGCTAGGTTTCATTGGGGAGCCGTGGCTTGGGAGACTGAGCGCGGCCATTGTGGTCAAGCCAGAGGCGTGCTTGCAACGGCAGGCCGCCGTTTGTTGGGGAAAAATTTCGCATGGATATCGGCTATTTCCTGAAGCTGATGACCGAAAAAAACGCTTCGGACATGTTTTTGACGACCGGAGCGCCGGTTTACATCAAGATTGAAGGCAAGTTGTACCCGTTGGGCAATACCGGCCTGCCGCCGGGAATGGTCAAGAAAATCGCCTATTCGCTGATGGACGAGGGCCAGGTGCCGCAGTTCGAGCGCGACCTGGAGCTGAACATGGCCATCGCCCTGGCCGACGCCGGGCGTTTCCGCGTCAACGTGTTCAAGCAGCGCGGCGAAGTGGGCATGGTCATCCGTGCGATCAAGAGCCGCATCCCCAGCATCGAGGAGCTCAACCTCCCGCAGGTGCTGAAGGACGTGATCATGACCCCGCGCGGGCTGGTGCTGGTGGTTGGCTCGACCGGCTCCGGCAAGTCGACCTCGCTGGCGTCGATGATCGACCACCGCAACAGCACCTCGACCGGGCACATCCTCACCATCGAGGACCCGATCGAGTTCCTGCACAAGCACAAGCAGTCCATCGTCAACCAGCGCGAGGTGGGCCTGGACACCCATGCCTTCCACAACGCGCTGAAGAACGCGATGCGTGAGGCGCCGGACGTGATCCTGATCGGCGAGATCCTGGACGCCGAAACCATGGAAGCGGCCATCGCCTTCGCCGAAACCGGCCACCTGTGCCTGGCCACGCTGCACTCCAACAACGCCGACCAGACCATCGAGCGCATCCTCAACTTCTTCCCCGAGAGCGCGCACAAGAACGTACTGATGAACCTCTCGTTGAACCTGCGCGCGGTGGTTTCGCAGCGTCTGGTCAAGGGCAAGGACGGCCGTCGCCGCCCCGCCACCGAGGTGCTGCTCAATACGCCGATGATCCGCGACCTGCTGCGCCGGGGCGAAGTTCACACGATCAAGCAGGCCATGGAAGAGTCGCTGGAAGAAGGCATGCAGAGCTTCGACCAATGCCTGTTCCGCATGGCCAAGGACGGCATCATCGAGCAGGAGGAGGCGCTGCGCGCCGCCGACTCGCGCGATGGCCTGGCCTTGAAGTTCCGCCTGTCCGAAGGCGGCAGCGGCGAGCATGATCCGTATGCGGATTTCGCGGTGGCAGCACCAGCGGCAATCACGCACGGCTTCTGAGCCTGCGGCATAGCCCACAACAAAGCCCCGCGATGCGGGGCTTTGTTGTTTGGGGTGATTCAAGCCTGCGGCAAGCCCTTCTTGTAGGAGCTCTTGTAGGAGCTGTGGCAGGAGCTCTTGTAGGAGCGGCGTAAGCCGCGAAGCCACTGCTGGCTCCGTGCTGCAGGTCTGCTTCGGCGCGCATAAGGTTGAGCTGCTGCTTCGGTTGGGATGCCGGTTTCGCGGCTCACGCCGCTCCTACAAATGCAATACCGGCTTCGCGGGGTACGCCGCTCCTAAAACAGCTTGGCCAGCCCAGTTGTATCGGCCTGACATTCCGAGCAGCGGGGAAACGGCAACGATTTTTGTGGGAGCGGCGTCAGCCGCGAAGCTACTGCTGGCTCCCAGCTGCAGGTCTGCTTCGGCGAGCGTCAGGTTGATCTGCTGCTTCGGTTGGGATGCCGGTTTCGCGGCTGACGCCGCTCCCACAAATGCAATACCGGCTTCGCGGCTTACGCCGCTCCTACAACAGCTTGGCCAGCCCAGTTGTATCGGTCCGACATTCCGAGCAGCGGGGAAACGGCTATGGTTTTTTGTGGGAGGGGAGTCAGCCGCGAAGCCACTGCTGGCTCCGAGCTGAGGGCCTGCTTCGGCGCGCATAAGGTTCAGCTGCTGCTTCGGAGGGGATGTCAGCTTCGCGGCTTACGCCGCTCCTACAGAAGCAATGCCGGCTTCGCGGCTTACGCCGCTCCCACAAATGCAATGCTGGCTTCGCGGCTTGCCGCTCCCGCACAACAGTTTGGGCGGTGATTTCTGCAGCTGCTTAGATCGCGTCGATCTGGTTTTCCGGGCGGGCGGCGTCGAATGCGGGCAGGGCCAGACAGGCTTCTTCGATCCGCTGCAGGGTTGGGTACGGGGCCAGGTCCAGGTGGAAACGACGGGCGTTGTACAACTGCGGGACCAGGCAGCAATCGGCCAGCCCCGGTTCGGCGCCATGGCAATAACGACCGGTGTCGAACGAGCCCGCCACCATCGCCTCCAACGCGGTGAAACCCTTGCGCATCCAGTGCAGCGTCCATTCGTCGCGCTCGGGCTGCGGCACGTTCCATTCGCGATCGAAGAACTGCATCACCCGCAGGTTGTTCAGCGGATGGATGTCGCAGGCCACCTGCTGCGCCAGCGCGCGCACGCGGGCACGCCCGCCGGCATCGGCCGGCAACAGCGTCGGCTCCGGGAAGACTTCATCCAGGTATTCAAGAATGGCCAGCGACTGGGTCAGTACGCGCTCACCATGGCGCAACGTCGGCACCAGTTCCTGCGGGTTCAACGCGGCGTAGTCCGCCGCGTGTTGCTGGCCACCATCACGTACCAGATGGACCGGGGTGACGGCATACGCCAGACCTTTCAGATTCAAACCGATACGCACGCGGTACGCGGCGCTTGAGCGCCAGTAACTGTAGAGCGTCAGCCCTGCTTCCATGTCGGATTTCCCCCTTTCCATGCGCCACAACAATACCCGTTGGTGGTGAGGATTCCTTCACCACCAACGCAATGCCAACACCTTGTATACCGCCTCAGGGGCGCGATGCCTGCTCGATCTGCTGTTCGATCGCACCAAAAATGCTGACGCCGTCACGGTCCAGCATCTCGATGCGCACCACGTCACCAAAACTCATGAACGGGGTGGACGGCTTGCCATCACGCAGCGCCTCGACGGTGCGCTGCTCGGCGAAGCAGGAAGCCCCCAGGCTGGTGTCCTCATTGGCGATGGTGCCCGAGCCGACAATGGCGCCGGCCGACAGCGGACGGGTCTTGGCGGCATGCGCCACCAGCTGGGCGAAATTGAACTGCATGTCGACGCCGGCTTCCGGTGCGCCGAACCACTTGCCGTTGATATGGGTAAGCAGCGGCAGGTGCACCTTGCTGTCCTGCCAAGCGGCGCCCAGTTCGTCCGGGGTCACGAACACCGGGCTCAGCGCCGAGCGCGGCTTGGATTGCAGGAAGCCGAAGCCCTTGGCCAGCTCGCCCGGGATCAGGTTGCGCAGGCTGACATCGTTGACCAGGCCCACCAGCTGGATATGACCGGCAGCCTGCGCCGGGGTCACCGCCATCGGCACGTCGTCGGTGATCACCACGATCTCGGCTTCCAGGTCGATGCCGTAGTCCTCGCTGATCACCTTGACCGCATCGCGCGGGCCGTAGAAGCCGGCGCTGGTGGCCTGGTACATCAACGGGTCGGTGTAGAAGCTCTCCGGCACCTCGGCACCGCGCGCCTTGCGCACCCGTGCCACGTGCGGCAGGTAGGCGCTGCCATCGACAAACTCATAGGCGCGCGGCAACGGCGCGGCCAGCGCCTGCATGTCCACGGCGAACTCGCCTTCCACGCTACCGGCGTTGAGCTGCTCGGACAGGGCGTTCAGCCGCGGCGCCAGGTTGGACCAGTCCTCCAGCGCCTGCTGCAGGGTGGCGGCAATGCCAGTGGCCCGCACGGCGCGGGTCAGGTCGCGCGAAACCACGATCAGGGTGCCGTCGCGGCCGCCTTCCTTCAGGGAACCAAGCTTCATGGGAGTGTCCAGTCTGCGTAGAAATAAGTTTCAATTGTAATGAATATGCCAGCCACGACCAGCCTTCCCGGAGGAATGCTGAACAGGGGTTTTTGTACCGGCGCCAACAATCCCTTAGACTAGCGCGGTCTGCCAGCGGCCGTCCGTTTCCCTCAGGGACCGCCGGCGGTGCAGGATCAGCGGCCATCTGGCCCATCCGCCCGCCCGCCCCCACTCCGACGCCTATCGTCACGCATTCCAGCCAGCGCACCGCGTTGGTTGCATCCAGATCTTGCAGCGCGGTTTACGGGAACGCTCCGAGATCAGCTGATCTTCAATGATCAGCAACGCCAGCCCCTTCGGGCGCGCGTTATTCATGTTTCGGAGCACTCCATGTCGTTTGAAAACCTGGGCCTTGCGCCCTTCCTGCTGCGCGCGCTCGCCGAGCAGGGTTACGAAAACCCGACCCCGATCCAGGAGCAGGCCATTCCGCTTGCGCTGGACGGCCGCGATCTGCTGGCCGGCGCCCAGACCGGTACCGGCAAGACCGCCGCGTTTGGCCTGCCGCTGCTGCAGCACCTGGCCACCTCGCCGCAGAGCGTGGGCAACGGCCCGCGCCGCCCGCGCGCCCTGGTGCTGGCCCCTACCCGCGAGCTCGCCACCCAGGTGCATGACAGCCTGCGTGGTTACAGCAAGTACCTGCGCATTCCCAGCGCCTGCATCTACGGCGGCGTCGGCATGGGCAACCAGCTGGACATCCTGCGCCGTGGCGTGGACCTGCTGGTCGCCTGCCCGGGCCGCCTGATCGACCACCTGGAGCGTCGCAGCGTCGACCTGTCCGGCGTCGAGATCCTGGTGCTGGACGAAGCCGACCGCATGCTCGACATGGGCTTCCTGCCCTCGATCAAGCGCATCCTGGCCAAGCTGCCGCGCCAGAACCGCCAGACCCTGCTGTTCTCTGCGACCTTCGAAGAGAGCATCAAGCAGTTGGCGCTGGAGTTCATGCACAACCCGGAGCAGATCCAGGTTACGCCGAAGAACACCGTTGCCGAGACCATCACCCACCGCGTGCACCCGGTTGATGGCGCGCGCAAGCGTGAGCTGCTGCTGCACCTGCTGGCTGAAGATTCCCGCGTGCAGACGCTGGTGTTCGGCCGCACCAAGCATGGCTGCGACAAGCTGGCGCTGTTCCTGGAAAAGTCCGGCATCAAGACTGCGGCCATCCACGGCAACAAGAGCCAGGGCCAGCGCCTGCGCGCACTGGCAGACTTCAAGGCCGGCCGCGTGACCGTGCTGGTGGCCACCGATATCGCCGCTCGCGGCATCGATATCAACGAGCTGCCGAAGGTCATCAACTACGACCTGCCGATGGTGCCGGAAGACTACGTGCATCGTATCGGTCGTACCGGCCGCAACGGCTCGACCGGTGAGGCTGTCTCGCTGGTTGCACAGGACGAAGCCAAGCTGCTGCGTCAGATCGTGCGCCTGCTCGACCGCGACATGGACATCCGCGATGTGCCGGGCTTCGAGCCGCATACCCCGATCCGTTGGGGCAACAGCGCGCCGGGCAAGGCTGAGCATCCGGGCGGCCAGAAGGCCCCGCGTCGCGGCAACGGCGGCCATGCCGCACGTCGCCCGACCGGCGATGCACCGCGCGGTGGCCGTGGCGGCCAGCCGCAGAAGCCGGGCGGCCAGCGCAATGCCGGCAATGGCCAGCAGCGTCGTGATGCGCACCCGGGTGGTGGTCAGCGTCGTGGCGGCCGTGGCCAGAGCCGTACCAGCGCCTGATTCCAGCTTGTTGTTGGGATGAGATGAGTTGCAAAGGAAAGGCCGACGCATTGCGTCGGCCTTTCTGGTTTGTGGGCGCTGTGGGATCCAGTTGTGCAAGATCAAAGGCTCCCCTCATCCGCCCCTGCGGGGCACCTTCTCCCGCAAGCGGGAGAAGGGAACGCTAGTCATTGCCACGTCGAGAACCGGGCACCGCGCTTGCCCCTCTGGCCTTTGCCTTTGCCTTTGCCTTGCCTTTGCCTTTGCCTTGCCTTTGCCTTGCCTTTGCCTTTGCCTTGCCTTTGCCTTGCCTTTGCCTTGCCTTTGCCTTGCCTTTGCCTTGCCTTTGCCTTGCCTTTGCCTTGCCTTTGGCTTTGCCTTTGGCTTTGCCTTTGGCTTTGCCTTTGGCTTTGCCTTTGGCTTTGCCTTTGGCTTTGCCTTTGGCTTTGCCTTTGGCTTTGCCTTTGGCTTTGCCTTTGCCTTTGCCTTTGGCTTTGAGCTTTGAGCTTTGGCTTTGAGCTTTGGCTTTGAGCTTTGAGCTTTGGCTTTGAGCTTTGGCTTTGAGCTTTGGCTTTGAGCTTTGGCTTTGAGCTTTGGCTTTGAGCTTTGGCTTTGAGCTTGTCCCTTCTCCCGCTTGCGGGAGAAGGTGCCCCGCAGGGGCGGATGAGGGGGAGCTTTGGCTTTGCGGTAAAGCCCCTGCCGAGCATGGCTCGGCACTACAGATGATGCTTGGCCCTGCCTCGATTCCCTTCTCCCGTAAACGGGAGAGGGACTAAATCCTACTCCCCGCGCTGGCGCGGCGTGCTCAGATAATTCGCCTGCAACAAGGCATTGAGCAGCAAACGCTCCGTGCCATACCAGTATTTGCGGTGCGCAGGGTCATCGGCAAACAGCACCACGTTGCCGCTACCGGTCGGCACCACCTGCAGATAACTCGACCCGGCAACACGCGCACGGTTGGCATCGGACAGATAGCCATTCACCACCGGCTCGCGATCGATATTCACCACATTGAGGAAGGCATTCTTCGCCGGCTCAAACACCTGCCCGCCTTCCTTGTTGACCCAGATGCGGCGCTGCTGCACACCAAAGCCCAGCGGATGGGTTGGATCGATATCGGCACTCAGGATATTGCCGCTGACCCGGCCCAGCGCGAACACATCCCGCACCGTACCGAAATCCAGACGCTCGGCATCTTCCTTCTTGTCACCATCGCGCAGCTTGGCCTCCGCCAGCCCCTTGTCGATGGCCCAGCGCGCGCCGCTGCCATAGACCACCAGCGAACCACCCGCCGCAATCCAGCGCTTGAGCGCCGCCACACCGGCATCGCTGACCGTGGTGTAGGTGCCACCGGACAGCACGATCGAGGTGTAGCGCGACAGATCCGCACTACCCAGCTGCACCGGGTCGATCTTGCTCGAAGGCAGGCCGAGCGCCGTATCCAGCGCAAACCAGGTCGAGCCGATCTCGGTGGCGGATACGCCCTCGCCCATTACCAGCGCGATGCTCGGCTTGCGCAGCACGCGCACACTGTCACTGCCCAGATCGATGCCGCTGGCAGTGCGGCCGCTGGCCAGCGCATGTACGGTGATACCTGCCGCCTGCGCAGCGGCCAACACCTTGGCCTGCAGCGCCTCGCCATCCAGGCGCTGCCCCGCCACTGGAATCACCACCGCTCCCTGCCCGAACGCAACATCGCCCGTCGCGGTAGCGGCAGTGAACGGCTGGTGCGCAGTGCGCACGCGCACCTCGTCGCCCAGCAATGCACCCAACAAACGGTAGCTGCCAAAATCACGTGCATCGGCGACATAGGCAAAACCCGCCCGGCCACCATTGATACCGCCTTGCTGCGTGGGCACCTCTTCCACCCGCGCGCCACCCGGCAATGCACCGCGGCTGCCCGCGTAACGCAGGCCATACGCTGGTGCCACCGCATACGAGGTGCCGCTGTAGAACACATCACCCTTCACCGCCGGAGTGAACTCGAAAATGGCATGGGCCAGGCGAAACTGCGGCTGCCGCGCCGGCACCACATAGGCCGAACCGGCCACGAAGCGCTTGCCATCGACCTCGACATCACGGGCCAAGGCATGCACTTCGATACGATGCTGCAACAGCACCGCCAGCAGTTTGCGGGTCAGCGTCGCATCGGCGGTATCACCGAACACCCAGTCATGCACCGGATAGGCGGCTGCCTGCTTCAGCGCGCTGCGGAAGAACTCTTTCTGCAGGGCAAACAGGCGATCCCTGTCCTCAACCACTCCGCGCACGCTGGCCAGGCCGGTCGCCACCTGGTTGCGGATGGTGAAGTTGAAATGCAGCGGACCATTGACCGACTCCTGCACCAGACCACGCGAGCTGGCCTGCTCCACGGTCACACCTACCGCACCATGAAAATCTGGATAGGTCGAGCCGTAGATCGGCGAGAAATTATCGAAATTCTCGCCGGTGTAATACAGCGAACCCAGCGCATCCAGCGCCTGTGCGTGGAAGCGTGCCAGCCACTTGTTGGCCTCGTAGGAGGATTTGGGCAGCAAAGGGCTCTCCATGCTCTTCGGCGAGGGCTCGAAGTAATACGTGCTGTCCTTGCCCATCTCGTGGAAGTCGATCTGGATGTTCGGATACCAGCGATGGAACGCGGCAACCTTGGGCCAGCTGTCGGTCTGGGACAACGCCAACCAATCGCGATTGAGATCGGTGAAGTAGTGGTTGACGCGGCCGCTGGGGAAAGGCTCCACGTGCTCCTTGTCTGCAGGGTCGGCCGATGGCGGCTGCGAGCCCCAGGCGTTGTGCCAGTTTGCAGCGCGGTCGCGGCCATCCGGGTTCTGCGCCGGATCAATCACCACCACGGCATGATCCAGCCAGCGCGCGGTTTCCGCATCCTGGTTGGCGGCCAGGTAATAGGCGGTCAGCATTGCTGCCTCACCGCTGGAAGTTTCGTTGCCGTGCACGCTGTAACCCAGCCAGGCAACCGCCGGTGCATCGGCGTCCGGTAGCGGCTGTGCGGGATCGATCAATGCCTGCCGCTGCGCGGCGATCTCGGCACTGCGCGCATGGTTGCGCGACGAGGCAATGGTCACCAACAGCAGCGGCCGCTGCTCATAACTCTGGCCGATCACCTCGACCTTGACCTTGTCCGAAACCCGCGCCAGTTCGTTGAAGTAGGCAACCAACTGGTCGTGACGTGTGTAGTGGCTGCCGATCTCGTAGCCAAGGAATTGCTGCGGTGATGGCACCTTTGCGTCGAACTGCTGCGCGGCGGGGAAGTAGTAGCTGTTCTGGGCGTAGGCCGGCGACAGACTGATGAGCGTTGCCAGCAACAGCACTGGCAGCAGGCGTGAAAAGCGGAACGACATGGATGTTGCACTCCCCTATTGCATGAACCTTGTTGCGAAATTTCGGAAAAATCGATGCATGTAGTGCCGAGCCATGCTCGGCAGAGGCATTCCCGGTAAAGCCTCAGCCGAGCATGGCTCGGCTCTACAAAGCTGCCCTCCCGCGCGCGCAGGAGAGGGGCTTTCAATCAAAACCGGTAATCAAAGCCCAGCGTGTAATAGCGGCCACGCAGGTCGTATTGGCTGAAGTCGTAAGGCGCGCGCACACCCGGGAAGGTGGCGTCATACGGCGGCTGGCGGTCACCGATGTTCTGCACCTTGGCGTAGACGGTCAGTTTCTCGATGCCGGTGTAACCCAGGTAGAGGTCGAACTGGCTGTAGCTGGCCACCTGCTTCTGCACCGCCTTGGCGGCAGCGCTGCCTTGCTGGTCGTAGCTGCTGGTGTAATACCAGGTCAGTGCGGTGCGCCAATCACCCAGCGCCCAGTCCAGCGTGGTGGTGGCCTTGGTGTCGGGCAGCGAGGGGCCGAGGTTGGAGCCGGCGTAATCCACCAGCGGGCCCCCAATCACCTGCGGGCGCTTGTAGTCGATCACGTAGGTCAACGCCGAGGACAAACCGAAATCACCCGCAGCCGCCGTCTGCCAACGCTGGCGCAGCTCCACATCGATGCCCGACGTCTCCAGCTCGCTCAGGTTCTGGTAGCGGTTGTAGACCGCCAACAGCTTGCCGCGCGAGTCACGCAACACATTGGCTGGATCGTTCTCCTCCACCAGCGTGGTGGTATTGCCGCTGCCGATCAGGTTGTCCAGCTTGATGCGGTAGTAGTCCACGCTGAGGTTGGTGTTCTGCCACGGCGACAGCACGAAGCCTGCGTTGAAACTGCGGGTGCGCTCCGGGTCGAGCCCGGTGTTGCCGACGGTGAAGAAGGTTGGATTCTGTCGCGAACCGGCCACGTCAGGGTCATGCGGATCCACCACCGAACCGTAGGCGATGCTGGTGGATGCCGAGTTCTCCGACAACGACGGCGCACGGAAACCGCGCGAGGCCGCAGCACGTACCAGCAACCAGTCCAGCGGCTGCCAGCGCAGGCCCAGCTTGGGCGAGAAGGCATTGCCGAAATCACTGTAGTGATCAGCGCGCGCGGCGGCCTGCAACTCCAGCGTGCTGTGCAGCGGCACGCTTACTTCGGCATAGGCCGCGCTTACCTGGCGCTGGCCGTGCACTTCGGCAATGGCCGGGCGCACCTGCAGGCCGGCATCGATCTGCCATGGGTTGTCGGAGTCGAGCTTCTCCTGCCGCCACTCGGCACCGGCGGCAAACCCGATCTGGCCGGCCCAGGTCTCGCCCAACGTGCCGGAGACCTTGGCGTCCACGCCCTTGAGCACCGAGTCAGCCGGACGCAAGGTGCTCAGGCCGATGGCCGCCAGCACCGAAGGATCGGTGGCCGACGGATTGAGCAGGTTGTAACTGCCCGTGGCCAAGGCGTCATATAGCGACCAGCGGTTGGCAAAGCCACCGGAGACGGTTTCCCTCTGCTTGCTGGCGGCCTGGAACGCGCCCAGTTCCCAGTCCCACTTCTCACCCTGCCCGCGCAGGCCAAGCACGCCGCGATAGGAGCGCGAACGGTTGGTCTTGATGGTGCCGCCCAGGTTGAAGAAGGTGTACTCGATCGGTACGTCCACGCCATACGGGTTGTACGGATTGGAGGCCGGCAGGGTCGAGCGCACCGGCTCGGCCAGGCCGGTGTCGGCGTTGAGCGCGAAGCGCCCGCTTTCCAGGGTGAAAAACGGGCTGGAACCGAACCAGGACACACCCTTGATATCGCTGTAGATCACATCGGCGAAGGCTTCCACCGAGTCATTGATGCGCAGCGTGCCGTTGACGTAGGCCTGCCAGCGCTTGGTGGAAGGGATCAGCGTGGTGTACGGCGCCTGGTTGAAAGCGCACGTGTCGCCGGCCAGGCCATCGATCGGCGCGCTGGCGGTGAGCACCGTGCCTTCCGGGCAATTGCCGGCGGCATCGAGCATCGGAACCGACTTGCCGCTGATCAGGTAGCGTGCGCCCTTGGCGGACCAGCCGTTCCAGCGCCCGCCCGCCTTGTCGGTGTAGATGCCCGAACGGGTCAGCTCGCGCTGGTCCTGGTCCAGCCGGTCGCGGTTATAGCCTTCCAGCGACACCAGGATGTTGTAGCCATCGTTCTGCAGATCACCGATGCCGCCGACGAACTTGAGGTTCTGCTGGTCCAGCCCGCCGGCATCGGAGGTACCGCCGCTGACGCCGACTTCGGCACCTTCGAAATTCTGCCGGGTGATGATGTTGACCACGCCCGCCACCGCGTCAGAGCCATATACGGCCGAGGCGCCATCCTTGAGCACTTCAATACGTTCAACGGCGACCAGCGGCAATGCGTTGAGATCAACGAAGGTGTCCAACAGGCCGCCAGCCGGGAAACCGTAGTTGGCCAGGCGGCGGCCGTTGAGCAGCACCAGCGTGTTCTTCTGCGACAAGCCGCGCAGGCCGATGCCGGCCGAACCGGAAGCCCAGCCACTGTTACTGGTTTCGTTGCTGGCATTGCCGGTATTGGCGGAGATCGAACGCAGCAGGTCAGCCACACTGGCCTTGCCGGTCTGCTCCAGCTGCTGGCGTTCAATCACCTGCACCGGGTTGGCGGTTTCGGTATCGGTACGCTTGATGTTGGAACCGGTGACACGCACCGCATCGAGGGTCTTGCTGCCATCGGCAGCCGTTTCAGCCAGGGCGAGGGAGGGAGCAGCGACAGCGGCGGCCACCGCGAAGGCGAGCAGGGAACGAGTAGGCATGGAATCCGGAGGAGGTGAATGACAACCCGGTCAGTACCTCATGACACGCAAATGTCCGGCCAATCACTTTGTTGCATTCGCACATAACCAACCGTTACATCGCTCCATCTTGATGGATATGAAAATATGACTGGCATCACGGGTGGATACGCGCAACGGCGGCGCCGCCCTACAATTGTGCCCATGGATATTTTCAAGGTTTTCACCCTGGAGGCCGCACACCGGCTGCCCAACGTCCCGGTAGGCCACAAATGCTCGCGCCTGCACGGTCACTCGTTCCGCGTCGAGCTGCGGGTCAGCGGCGAGCCCGGCCCAGAGACCGGCTGGATCATGGATTTCAGCGAACTCAAGGCGGCCTTCCAGCCCTTGTACGACCAGCTTGACCACAACTACCTCAACGACATCCCCGGCCTGGAAAACCCCACCAGCGAACGCCTGGCAATGTGGATCTGGGAAAAGCTGAAGCCCGCGCTGCCGCTGCTCAGCGAAGTGGTGGTGCACGAGACCTGCACTTCCGGCTGCAGCTACAAGGGCGACAAAGCTGCCTGACGCAGGCAGTAGTGCCGAGCCATGCTCGGCAAAGGCCTTACCGACGCACTGCGGTTTTGTAGGAGCGGCGTAAGCCGCGAAGCTGGTAATGCTTGAAAGGCCCAAAAGCCAACCCCTCCCCAGCCCTCCCCTTGCCTGCGGCAAAGGGAGGGAGCAAAAACGGTAGTGCCGAGCCATGCTCGGCAGAGGCTTTACCGGTAAGGCCCCAGCCGAGCATGGCTCGGCTCTACAGAATCTGCTTTCCCGGTAAAGCTCCAGCCGAGCATGGCTCGGCTCTACAGAATCTGCTTTACCGGTAAGGCCCTAGCCGAGCATGGCTCGGCTCTACAGGAGGTCGATACTGAATCATTCACGGGTTAATGTTGCGCCGCGCAAAATCCGCGCTATGCTGCAACGCAACACGCCCAGCTGGATTGCACCGATGTCCGCACAGCCCAACGATTTCAGCAGCTACACCCAGCAGTTTGCCGCTGCCGCCAACCGCGCCAACCGGCTCGCGCTGGAAAACGCTGAAAGCGTGTTTGGCGTGCAGCTGCGTGCGTTCGAGCGCAACAGCAGCGCGGCAGCCGGCTTTTTCGGCGAACTTTCCCAAGCCGGCGCGCAGGCGGATCTGCAGGCGCTGCTGCCCAAGGGCCTGCAGTTGGCGCGCGACAGCATGGAACGGCTGGCCAGCGCCAACCAGGAAGTGCTCGGGCTCAGCCTGAAAACCAGCGAAGCACTGGGCGCACTGGTGCGCCAGCCGTTCGCCGCGAAGCCTGCCAAGGCGGCCGGCAAAACCCGCTGATACCCCTACAACAGCATTTGCGCGGCCCCTCCCCCGCGCAATCCCGGACCCGGTAGCTCCCTCCCGCTGCCGGGTCTTTTTTTGCCTGCGATCCAGCATTCCATCGGCGATGGCTGCGTTTGCCGGCAGCGGCTGGCAAAATCGCGGGTCACGCAGCGGCTAGACTCTCACGATGTTCAGTACCGACACGCTTACCGGCAGCAAGCCGGAACAGTACGCCCAGCTGCTGGCCCAGGCCCGCGCACTGGTTTACGGCGAAGCCGACCGCATCGCCAATGCCGCCAATCTGTCGGCATTGATCTACCACGCACTGCCGCAGCTCAACTGGGCTGGGTTCTATTTCTACGACGGCAAGGAACTGGTGGTCGGCCCATTCCAGGGCTTGCCGGCCTGCGTGCGCATTCCCCTGTCCAAGGGCGTGTGCGGTGCTGCCGCCAGCAGCCGCCAGACCCTGCGCATCGAGGATGTGGATGCCTTCCCGGGGCACATCGCCTGCGACTCGGCCTCGCGTTCTGAACTGGTGGTACCACTGGTGCACAACGGCCAACTGATCGGCGTGCTGGATATCGACAGCCCGGTGATCGCGCGCTTCGACGCCGATGATCAGCTCGGCCTGGAAGCCATCGCCCAGGTGTTTGTCGAGGCGCTGCAATGAGCGCGCCCAAGCTGCGCAATATCGGCCCCAAGAGTGCAGCCTGGCTGCGTCAGGTCGGTCTGCGCAGCGAGCAGGATCTGAGTGCGATCGGCCCGGTTGCGGCGTTCATGAAGGTTCGCCGCGCCGGCTTCAAGCCCAGCCTCAACCTGCTGTATTCGCTGGAAGGCGCACTGCTTGGCTGCCATTGGCAGGAAATACCTGAAGCACGCCGCCAGCAGTTGGTCGCCGAATACGAGATCGCCGTTGCCGGATTGCCGACCGCACGCGCGGGGCAACTGGCCGGGCCGGTGCTAGAAACACATATGCAGCCCGAAGCCGACGAAGAAGAAACCGGCGAGATCCGCTTCGAAGAGTGAAGCCCCACAAGCGTTTGTGGGAGCGGCGTCAGCCGCGAAGCTGGCCATCCATCAGAGCGCACAGTAGTTGCTGCGGGTAGTTGGCCATAGGTGACGCCGGCAGCAACTGTGGCTTCGCGGCTTACACCGCTCCCACAACTATCGGGTGTTCTTTTGTGGGAGCGGCGTCAGCAGCGAAGCTGATCATCCCTCAGAGCGCACAGTAGTTGCTGCGGGTTGTTCGCCATAGGTGACGCCGGCAGAAACTTTGGTTTCGCGGCTTATGCCGCTCCCACAACTACCGGCTGTTCTTTTGTAGGAGCGGCGTCAGCCGCGAAGCTGGCCATCCCTCAGAGCGCACGGTAGTTGCTGCGGGTAGTTCGCCATAAGTGATGCCGGCAGCAACTGTGGCTTCGCGGCTTATGCCGCTCCTACAACATCGGCTGCTATCACCAGGGCCAGCAACAACAGCGTTTCAGCGACCTCGACGCTGGCGCCCAGGCCATCGCCGGAGATGCCTCCGAGCTTGCGCTTCCACCACAGCGCCACCAGCGGCACCAGCAACAGCGCCAGCAGCAAAGACCAGGCGAAAAACACGCTGATGGCCGCCAACAACAGCGCCCACAACCACATCGCCGCAGGCTGCAGCTGCCAGGAAAAGCGCTCGCCCAGACCATCGCCATGCAGCGACGGTATCCGTTGGCTCCACCACAAGGTGCCCCAGCGCGCCCAGGCCGGCACCAGCACGATCCCGAACCACAAAGGGCTTACCGCCAGCTCGGTCAGCAGTACGAACTTGAGCAGCAGCTGCATGATCAGCGTGACCACGCCGAACACGCCCATATGCGGGTCCTTGAGCACCTCAAGGAAGCGCTGCGGGTTGCGATGCGCCGCACCGAAGGCATCGGCCACATCGCCCAGCCCATCCAGATGCAAGGCGCCGGTCACCCAAACCCACATCAACAGGGTCAAGGCACCGGCCAACCACGGCCGGTCAGCCAACCCATACAGCGGCAGCGCCAGCAACACGCCGATGATGGCGCCCACCAAGGGGTAATACACCGCCGACCTGCTCAGATCTTCCTGGCGGAAATCGCGCACCTGCGGTGTCGGCAGCCGGGTCAGGAACTGGATTGCAAGGATCAGGCGGCGCACGCTCATGGCTGTCGCAACTCCAGCAGTTCGCCCCACAGCAGGCCGTCTTCGCCACGCTCCACGCGCAGGCGCACGCGGGTACCGTAATCAATGCGCATCGCCCACAACGACGACAACGCCATGCCACAAACGCGCGACACCACCAGCCGCAACACGCCGGCGTGGCTGACCACCAATACCGGCTGGCCATCGCCGTCATCTTCGTCCACCAGGCGGTGCAGTTGTTCTTCCACACGCGCCTGGAACTGCTGCCAGGATTCGCCATTGGGCGGCACCACATCATGCGGTTCGCTGTAGAAACCGGCCAACTGCTCGGTAGGAAGTTCATCGAAATGCAGGCCGTCCCAATCGCCGAAATCGAGCTCGGCCCAATCCGGGTGGATCTCGCAGAACTGATTGCTGCCGGCCACCAGCGCATGCGCGGTATCCAGCGCGCGCCGGCGCGGTGAGCTGATCACCCGGCTCCAGCCGATACCGGCATGGCAGCGGTACAACGCATCCATCGCGCCGTCGATCAGAGGTGGATCGGTACGCCCGTCCAGATGTCCGGCGCGCCCGGTGGAGGCATGCCGCAGCAGATCAAGAATCATGCGCTGCCACCGCGATCGGCCACGGCCGCTTCGGCAAACGTCGCCATGCTGTTTTGCAGGGCGCAGGCCATGCGCACCAGCGGCAATGCCAGGGCAGCGCCCGAGCCTTCACCAAGCCGCAGGTCCAACGACAGCAGCGGCTGTGCCTGCAGCGCCTCAAGCAGGCGGATATGACCGCGCTCGGCCGATTGATGCGAGAACAGCAGCCACGGCCGCAGGCCCGGGTTGATGCGCACCGCCGCCAATGCAGCGGCAGACACGATGAAACCATCCACCAGCACCGGAATCCGGCGTTGCGCGGCGGCAATCATCGCCGCGCTGATCGCAGCGATCTCCAGTCCACCCACACGCTGCAATGCCTCCAGCCCCGGCGATTGCGCGGCAGTGATCGCCTCCCCATGCAAGCTCAGCGCGCGGGCGATCAGGTTCTTCTTCTGCACCATGCGCACCGCATCCAGGCCGGTACCGGCGCCTACCAGCTCGTCCAGCGGCAACGGCCCAAGTGCGGCAGCCAAGGCGCTGGCAGCGGTGGTATTGCCGATGCCCATCTCGCCGAACACCAGCAGGTCGGCACCATCGGCACAGGCGGTTTCCACTGCCCGGCGGCCAGCGTCCAATGCAGCGTCCAGATCGGCGGCGGACATCGCCGGGCCGGTACTGAAATCATCCGTGCCATGACGCGTCTTGGCACTGACCACACCGGCAATGGCCGAGGTGGCGCGGCTGCCCACATCCCATACGTGCAATGGCAGGCCCAGCTCACGCGCCAGCACGGCGATGGCAGCACCACCGCCGGCAAAGTTGTGCAGCATCTGCACCGTCACTTCCGCCGGATAGGCCGATACGCCCTGCGCGGTGACGCCGTGATCGCCAGCGAACACCACCACCGGTACCTGCTGCGCCACCGGCTGATCCACGCCCTGCAGCGCGGCCAGTTCAACCGCCAAGGCTTCCAGCCGGCCCAGCGCACCTTCGGGTTTGGTCAGCTGGCGCTGGCGGGCCAGGGCGCGCTGCCGGTATTCCTGCGAAGGCTGCCCGCAGGCCTGCCCGTACCATGTTTCTGTCACGACACTTCCGATACTGCGTTTGCAGCACGCATTCTAGCCATTCGCCGTGCATTACCGCCGATTGGTGTTGGCGGCTGGCGCTACAGGCACGCATGGAACGCAGCCCCGGTAAGCGCGGCGCACCCGGGGGATCGGTGTGCAACGTTGTTGCAAACCGCCGCAACCTGCACTCCCGGGTGCGCTGCGCGTACCCGGGCTACGTTGGCTCATGGAGGCTTGGTGCCACAACGGCATGAACGCCCCATTCCGGCAGCGCTGGCGGCAATGGCATAGAATGCGCGCACTTTCGGGTGACCGTCCGGCATTGCCGGCCGGTTGAAACGGGAAGCCGGTGCCGCGCACTGCTGGATCTCCAGCACGTCGCCATTCCGGCGCTGCCCCCGCAACGGTAAGCAGGACAAGTCCAGACATGGCGCCACTGTGCACGGCACGGGAAGGCGTCTGGACGGAAGCAGCAAGGCTGCTTCGCCTGCGAGTCCGGAGACCGGCCCGAAAGCCGACTGGTTGCGATGCGGAGGGCATGGCGGCGGCTGTAGCGCCGTGTGCGCCGCCTCCGTCTTCTCCCTCCTCTGGCAGCCTTCCCCATCCGCCTGCGCGGGAGCGTGCAGGCCCAGGAGCTTCCATGAAACTGTCTTACCACACCCTGTCCCTCGCCCTTGCCCTGGCATTGCCGGGCGTCGCCGCTGCGCAGAACGCACCGACCGAGCTGGACGACGTCACCGTTACCGCCACCCGTACCCCCATCTCCATCGAGAACAGCGTGGTGCCGGTGCAGGTCATCGACCGTGCACAGATCGACCACAGCCAGGCCAACTCGCTGCAGGACCTGCTGCGCGGCCGCGCTGGCCTGGATTTCGCCAACCAGGGCGGTACCGGCAAGATCACCTCGCTGTTCCTGCGTGGCAGCAACTCCAACCAGGTGCTGGTGCTGGTGGACGGCGTGCGCGTGGCCTCTGCCACCAATGGCATGGCCGCACTGCAGGATCTGCCGGTTGACCAGATTGAGCGGGTGGAAATCGTGCGCGGCCCGCGTTCGAGCCTGTACGGCTCCGAGGCCATTGGTGGCGTGATCCAGATCTTCACCCGCAACGCCGGCAAGGGCCTGCAGCAGAACCTGGCCATCACCGCCGGCAGCAACAACCTGCGCCAGGTCAGCGCCGGCTTCAGCAACCGTGGCGAGCGTGGCTGGATCTCGGCACAGGGTGGCTACCAGGAGACCGACGGCATCAACGCCTGCCGTGGCACTGCCGCTGGCTGGGGCGCTGGCTGCTTCGCCGATGAGCCGGACCGCGATGGCTACCGCAATACCTCGATCAACGTGCGCGGCGGCTACGCCCTGACCGACACGCTGAGCCTGGAAGGCCATGTGCTCAACGCCGACAGCTTCAACGAATACGACGGCAGCATCTTCGGCGGCAACGAAGCCGACAACCGCCAACAGGTAATCGGCGCCAAGCTCGCCTGGACCGCCTCGGATGCCTTCCGCCTGACTGCCCAGGTTGGCCGCAACCGCGACGAAGCGGACAACTACTTCGCCGATGCCGATGCCGGCACCCGCAGCTTCGCCAGCGCCTTCGACACCCGCCGCGACACCGCCAGCGTGCAGGGCGACTTCAGCTTTGCCGAAGGCCAGCAGATCACTGCCGGTGCCGATTGGCAGAATGACGAAGTCACCAGCTCAACCGCATTTGATATCGACCAGCGCGACAACCTGGGCGTGTTTGCCGAGTACCAGGGCCAGTTCGGCGCGCATACGCTGCAGGCCAGCGTGCGCAATGACGACAACGAGCAGTTCGGCAACCACACCACCGGTAGCCTGGGTTATGGCTTTGCCTTCGGCAATGGCCTGCGTCTGACCGCCAGCGCCGGCACCGGCTTCAAGGCGCCGACCTTCAATGATCTGTACTACCCGGGCTTCAGCAACCCGAACCTGAAGCCGGAAGAATCCAAGAGCCTGAACCTGGGCATCGCGCAGTACGCCGACAACTGGAACTGGACCTTCAACGCCTACGAAACCCGCGTTGACCAGCTGATCGGCTACGACAGCAACTTCGACCTGGTCAACGTTGCCGAAGCGCGCATCCGTGGCGCCGAGCTGACCGGCTTTGTTTCGCTGGCTGGTTTCGACATCAACGCCCAGGCCAGCTTCACCGACCCGCGCGACCACACCTCCGGTGCCGCCAGCTACGACAACCTGCTGGCACGCCGCGCGCGCACCAGCGGCCGCATCGACGTGGACAAGAGCTTCGGCCCGCTGCGTCTTGGCGTCACCGCTGCAGGCAGCGGCCACCGCTTCGACAACGCCGCCAACACCGTTCGCCTGGCCGGCTACGGCACCATGGACGTGCGCGTTGAATACGCCATCAACGATGCATGGAGCCTGCAGGCCAAGGCCGCCAATGTGTTCGACCGCGAGTACGAAACCGTTGCCTGGTACAACCAGCCGGGCCGCGAGTACCAGCTGACCCTGCGTTACAACAGCAAGGCCAACTGAGCCAAGCAAGCCGCAGCCCAACTGGGGCTTTGGACAGCGTGAAAACAAGCAGGGCCGACGGTCATCCCGTCGGCCCTGTGCGTTTGCGAGGACTATTGCGCGTTACAGCTTCACGCGTACACCCAGATTGAAGGTACGGCCCAGCACGTCATATACCGCTGCCTGGTAACCGCTCTGGTTGAAGCCCGCACCACCGGCTTCAGCACCCGGCACGCGCGGCGGCGCACGATCAAATGCGTTGTTCATGCCACCGAATACGCTGACCTTCGGCGTGAGCTGGTAGCTGGCGTAGAAATCGCTGTAGAACGTATTGCCCGCCCACTGCCGCTCATAGGTTGCAGTCGAAGTATTGCTGCCACGCATCTTGGAGACATGACGCAGCGTCCAGTAGAAGCTCATCGTCGGGTTGGACCAGCCGGTACGCACGGTACCCTTCCACTTCGGCGTACCCCACAAGGTGAGGTAATCCCAGGCATCATCCGGGTTGGCCGGGTCGGCGACGAACTTGCGCTCCAGTGTCCGGCCATAGGTCAGGTCCAGGATGACGCGGCCGGCGTCGGACTCAGCCGTTTCGCCGAGGTCGTAGTACCAGTTGGCGTTGATATCCACGCCGCGGGCGATGCTTTGCGACAGGTTCAACTGCTGCACGCCCACCTGGACGATATCGCCGGCTCCGTCGCGCGTGACCAGATCGCAGAAGACGTTGTCCAGACTGGCCTGGTCGACACAGCGGTTGAGGATGGTCTGGTAGTTCAGCGAAGAGATCACCCCGCGCAGGTCGATCTTGTAATAGTCGGCCGACACCGTCAGGTTGGAAATGAAACGCGGCCGCAGCACCACGCCAAACGTCGTGGTCTTGGCCGTTTCAGGCTTCAGGCTCTTGTTGCCCGAATAGACGATGTCCTTCCACTGCCAGTAGTTGCCGACGCTGGTATCGCTGGGGCTGATGGTCGCGCAGTTGCCCGCCGTGTAGCTGGTGGTACTGGTGCGGTTGGCCAACGCATAGTCATTGCAGGGGTCGTAGATCCACGCAGCCGAGACACTGCCCGCCGTGTAGAGCTCACCGATGTTCGGTGCACGGATGGCCTTGCCGTAGGTGCCGCGCAAGGTGATGTCATCGATCGGCGCCCACTCCAGCCCGAGCTTGGTGGTGGTGGTGCGGCCGGCGGTGCTGTAGTTGGACAGACGCCCTGCCAGCTCCAGCGACAAACGCTTGGCGCCGGCAACATCGGACAACAGCGGCAGGCTAAGCTCGCTGAAGATCTCCTTGACACTGAACTCGCCGTTCAAGCGATCCTGGGTGGTGCCCAGGCTGGGGTCGTAGGCCGGATTGGTCGGGTCGTACTGGGCGATGCTGCCAATCTCGTTGCGCTCTTTGCGGTACTCCGCACCCAGCACGATCTTGGCTTCACCTCCGGGCAGGTCGAACAGGCCGCCAGAGACATAGGCCGAGGCCACCTTCTGCGTCAACGTGGTCGAGGACCAATCGGTGTTGTAGGTCAGCCAATCGACCATGTCCGGGGTCAACCGCTTGAACGGGTTGATCGCCACGCAACCGGCCGGGCCATCCCAGCAGATCGGGTTGCCGGCGTCATCCACATAGGAGTCCAGGCCGGCCAACAGGCGGTCATAGGAACCGGCATTGAGTTCGCGTGTGCGCTGGCGGCTACGGCCGTAGGAATAGTAGGCCTCGTAATTCCAGCTGCGGCCGATGAAATCGAAATAGCCCTCGATACCTACCGTGGCCTGCAGCAGCTTGCGGTCGGTCTGCTGGCGCATATGGCCCAGCTCTTCGTCAAAGTGACGGCCGAACGCAATGCCATCGGTGAAGTCACCACCGTTGGCGTCGATCATCTCCTGGGTGATGAAGGGGCTGTAGTACGGCACCACCTCGCTGCCACCGGAGCCATAGGTGCTGAGCGAACGCCATGAAGCCTCGGACTGGCTCTGCGAATAATTGACCGTACCGACCAGACGCAGCGAATCGGTTACATCGAAATCAAGCGTCGAACGCACCGTCTGCCGGTCCGACGGCGTCACCAGGTACCAGGAGTCATAGCGGCCGCCGAATTCACCACCATCGGTGGTGCCCTGCTGCAGCACGTTGAAACTCGAATTGAGGTTGGTCAGCCCACCCGGACCGAGCTGCGAGTGCCGCAGCGAGCCATCCGGATTGAAGGTATACAGACAGCTGGCGGCATTGGCCGCGGTGCAGTCGCCCAGCGATACCGTCGCGTTGGGCGAGTTGTAGACGTTACGGCTGTTGTCCAGGATCTGATACGGATCGGCGCTGCTGGCACGCGAATAGTAAGGGTAGCCGTTGGCGGTCCACGGACGGTCCTGGCCGCGCACGGTACCGGAGTTCTTCTCCCAGAAACCATACAGCGTGAAGTTGCCGCGGTTGTCGGCGAAGTTTTTGCCGAACAACACGTCACCGGTATAGGTGGGCATGTCGCCGCGCGAGGAATCGCCATAGCGCAGGCTCGATTCCAGGCCCTCGTAATCCCGTTTGAGGATGAAGTTGACCACGCCGTTGACGGCATCGGCGCCATATAACGCGGAGGCACCGCCGGTCACCACGTCCACGCGTTCGATCATGCTGGCAGGCAGCGCGCTGACATCCACACCGGCGGTGCCGGGAATGGAGGCAACCTGGCGACGGCCGTCCACCAGGGTCAGCGTGCGTTGCACGCCCATGCCGCGCAGATCCAACGCACTGACACCGACATCGCCGGTCTGGTTGGCGGTCTGCGTGGTCTGGGTTGCGGCAAAACTTGGCAGCTGGTTCACCAGATCGGCGATCTGGGTGTAACCGGAGGCCTGGATCTTTTCCGCACTGATGGCGGTCACCGGCGCAGGGCCCTCGAAACCCGGCTCGCGACGGATGCGCGAGCCGGTCACGATGACGGTGTCCAGGTCCTTGGCCGTCGGGCTCTCGCCATGACTGGAGGCAGCCTTGGCCTTGTCCTGTTGCGGTTCGGCATCCTGGGCAAGGGCGATGCCCGTACCACTGGAAAACAGGGCAAGGGCAACGGCAACCGCCAAAGCCCCCCGGCGACGCAGCGGCAGGCCGCTGACACGATTGTTGATAGGCATTTCCTTCCCCTCACAAGTGCGAAAACAATGACAAACGACGCCAAGGAAACTTCGGTTGAACACCACTGAGCCCGCTGCAGTCAGCGGCAACGCAACGTCACCGCGCAACAGCCGGATGCAACGCCGTGCAGGCCACCGAACGCGGGGCTGCCACTGTTGCGCCCTCCCCAGGGCAGCACGCAGCGCACACTTGCGCCGCCGGCCAATGCCAGCGCGATGAACCTTTCTCTATCCCTGCAGCGGGGCGCATCGGCGCCCGGCGCCGGCGGCTGCTGGACCACAGTCCAACGCACGCCTCATTGAAGACTGGCAGCAGTGCCGGAGCGACTGCATTCCGCTGCACCGGCTGACCGCGCCCTGCTTCAACCGCTACATTGAAATCCGCCGAATGCCGCATGCAGCCGCGGCACCCGCACTACACCCCCGCGCAGTTCCCCCTGTGCCAGTCATGACTCAGGCCGGACAAATCTCACATGCAACCAATTGATTTGCATAGTCAAACCAAATCGAAAGAAATGATTGACCGTACATTTCGGGAGCAATCATCTACCGGTCCGGCTGTACCACGCTAGGTGTATGTTCGCCTTGGCGATGCGGATTTGAGCACAATCGTTTTGCTTGAGAGGCCGCCTTCGAAATGGCAGGGTGTGCGCTCTGCAACGGAGAGCACCACCATGGCTGTCACCCTGTCGCCCCAGGTGCTGGTGCGCATGTTTGATCCATTACCCGACGTGGTTTTTTTCATCAAGGACACCGAGTGCCGGTATACCCACGTCAACCAGACCTTGATGCAGCGGCTTGCCAAGAAGAGCCGCGAGGAAATCGTCGGCAAGAGCGTGTTGCAGTTGTACCCGGCGCATCTGGCCGCACGCTATATCCAGCAGGATCAGCGTGTGCTCGGTGGTGAGGTCATCGAGGATCTGCTCGAGCTGCAGCTGTATGCCAACCGCAGCCCCGGCTGGTGCCTGACGCTGAAGCAACCCTTGGTGGAAGACAACCGCATCGTCGGCCTGATCGGCATTTCCCGCGATCTGGGCCAGCCTGACCGCGAGCATTCCTCGTTCCAGCGGCTGCTCGAAGCAGTTGAATACATGCAGGCGCACTTCCACGAACCGCTGCGGGTGCGCACGCTGGCCGGCAAGAGCGGAGTGTCGGTGGCGCAGCTGGAACGGTTGTTCAAGAAAGTATTCCAGCTCACCCCGCAGCAGCTGCTCACCAAGTTCCGGATCGACGCAGCCACGCGCATGTTGTTCACCGGATCCAGCATTGCCGGCGTCGGCCAGGCCTGTGGGTTTTCCGATCAGAGCGCCTTCTCGCGTCAGTTCAAGAACACCGTGGGTATGACCCCTCGCGACTACCGCGCACTGGCGCAGACGCCGCGCTAGCCGGGACACGCTGGCTGCATGCAGCAGCCAGCGTCATCAACAGCGTATTGCACCGCACTCAACGCGACAGCGACAGCAGTGCCGGCGCGATTGCCGCCCCCAGTGTCTGGCCGTGACTGAGTCCCGGCAAACCCTGCTTTTCAACATCCAAGCCATGCATCTCACGCAACGCGGCATCCAAGCGTGCAGCTGCCTGCGCGTTGCCTGCAGCACGTGCCGCATGGTCGGTACTGCGCTGCGCCGGCTTGCCAGCGGCAGGCCTGCCCTGGATCAGCAACAGCTTGGCCGGCGCCGCCAACGGAACGGCGTGATGTTCGAGCTCATCGACGATGAAACCGTCTGCCCACCACAGCGAAGGATCCACTGCGACATAGTCACTGAACGCAGCGGGCCGCCGCGCCAACGCGTGCAACACGAAGAGCCCGCCATAGGAGTGGCCCCACAACATCTGCCGCGCAGGGTCGAGGTTCGCCTTTGCGGCCACGGCAGGCTTGATCCGGCTTTCGATCAGATCGAGGAAGGCGTCGGCACCGCCACTGCGCCGCTGCACGTTCATTACGTCGAACTCCTCGGCCTTACCCGGCGTTCGCCGCGGGGTGTAGTCGAAGCTGCGCGCCGTTCCATCGATGCGCAGATCATTGTCGTGGGCAATCAGCGCCAGCACCGGTGGCCGCGGCTGCGCCGCCAGCCGCTGCAACAACGCCGCATCCAGCTCCATCAGTGCCGCATTGCCGTCCAGCAGATAGGCAACCGGGAATCCCTGCGCGGGAGCTGACGCACGCGGTAGCGCCAAATGCACCCGGTAATGACGCTGGCCATCGGCGGAACTGATCCGCAGCTGCTCGAAGCGATAGCCCTGCAGCGTGGCATCGGCCACCGTGACGCCGACCCGCGCGGTCGGGTCAGGTTGCGCCGATGCCAACGGCATCCCCATGGCGGCGACCGTCAACACGACGGCCGCCGCTGCAAGCCTGAAGGTACGCATCAGAAGCCGACGCTCAGGTTCACCCAGTAGCTGCGGCCGGGTTCGTTGTAGGTATCGGCACCTGCGCCGGTGGCACTGGTGCTGGTGGTGCCTTCGCGGAACAGGCGCTTGTCGAACAGGTTGTTGATGCCGCCACCCAGCCGCACCTTGGGCGTGATGCGGTACTGGCCGCCCAGGCTCCACAGGTCATAGGCCGCACGGGTATCGCGCGGCAGCAGCGCACCGGTGGTGTTGGATTGCGTAGCCGATTCCTGCTTGCCGTAGAAGGTGCCGGTCAGCATGAACGACAACTGCGCATTGACCTGCCAATCCAGGAAGGTGTTGACGGTGTACTCGGGAATGATGGACAGCGGCTGGTCGGTGGTCTTGTCGACGTTCTCGATCATCCAGGTCACATTGGTATTCCACGACAGCACATCACCGCCACCGAGCAGCGGCACCTTCACGTTGCCTTCGACACCACGGATGATGGCTTCCGGTGCATTGGTCCACTGGAACACCTGGCCCTTGGTGTCATTGGTGATGCCGATACGGTTCTGGCCGGCAACGATCTTGTCCTTGTAGTCGTTGTGGAAATACGTCACCGAGGCATGCCAGCCGTTGTCCGGCGCCCATTCAATGCCGATTTCCTTGTTGATGCTGGTTTCCGGATCCAGGTCCGCGTTGCCCATCACGTAGCAGCCCGAGCCCAGGTTCGGGTTCAACACCGGGCAGCCATTGCCGCGTGTGTAGTAGAGGTAATCCGGGTTGGCCTGATAGAGATTTGGCGCCTTGAACGCACGCGCGATGCCGCCCTTGATAGCCCAGTCCTGCGCCAGCTTGAACTGCACGTTGAGGCTAGGGCTGAGGTTGTTGCCGAACTGCGAATGGTGGTCGAAACGCAGGCCCGGCGTCAGCGTCCAGCGTTCACCGATGTACAGATTGTCCTCGACGAAAACCGCCGCGAACTGCTGGTCACTCTTGCCGGTGCGCACACCTTCATAGCCGGGGATACCGCCACCGCTGCTCGAACTCTGGGTGACCGAGTAAGGGTCATCCAACTTCATGTCGCGGTATTCGAAGCCCAGCGTAGCGACCTGCTCGATACCTCCCCAGTTCAAGGGCACGTTGATCTCGCCATCCACGCGCGCGGAAGTGAGCTCGGAGGTGGAGAAGCTCGCACCTTCAGTGATTGATCCTTCCGGGCCGCCGGCCAGACCTTCGTTGAGGCGGGTATTGTCGGTGTCGTCGTAGGCCGCGGTGATACGCGAGCTGCCCCAGTCATAGCTGCCACGATGGGTGAGGCCGAACGAGCGGCGCAGCATGACGTTGGTCTCGGCACCGTACAGTGCATTCAAACGCTCGAAACCATCCCCGCTGACGCCGCGTTCGCCCGAATAGATATTGCCCTGGCGGCTGACGCTGGCATCCAGTTCCAGCACATGGTTGTCATTGATGTCGTAACGCAGCAGGCCGCTGACATCACGGTTGCGCACGCCTTCGCGGCCCGCCGGTGGAGTTACACCGGTAGCGAAATCCTTGTTGAGATACAGCGAATCCGGCTCGGTCTTGTTGACGTTGCCGAACAGACGGAACGAGAGCTGCTCGCTCAACGGGCCGGACAACTGGAAGCCCACGCGTTCGCTGTCGCCTTCCTCGCTGTGCTCGGCCTGGCTGCCATACAAGGTCAGCGAGCCGGTGAGATCACCGGTCGGCTTCTTGGTGATGATGTTGACCACACCGCCGGAAGCGCCGGAGCCGTAACGTGCTGCTGCCGGGCCGCGCAGCACTTCGATGCGTTCCACCGCTTCGGCCGGCACCCAGTTGCTGTCGCCGCGGCTGTTGCGTTCACCGCTGCGGCCCATGCGCACCGAGTCACGCGAGCTGACCGGGCGGCCGTCGATCAGGATCAAGGTGTTCTCCGGACCCATGCCGCGGATGTCGATCTGGCGGAAGTTGCCGTAGGAACCGGACGCGGTATTGCCGGTCAGATTGATGCCGGGCATGCGGCGGATGACTTCAGACAAGTCATTGGCCGGCGGCAGGCGCTCCAGGTCCACCGCGGTGATCACCGAGCTGCCCAAGGCCTGCTTGGCGATCTGCTCGGCGGTGACGTGCACGGTGTCGATGTCGGTGGCATCGGCTGCAGCGTCAGCCATTGCCGGCCCGGCAATCAATGCCGACAGGGCAAGCGCAGCGGCCAGCGGACGACGGGACAAAGGAGCACGCGCGGACAACCGCGACGAAGAACGACGGGACATGGGGGAAGCCTCTCGACAGTGGGGATGCGCCCCCCTGGCGAACAGCTTGAGGAACGACGGATATCGAATGCAGCTGCCGGAATCAAACGCCAGGCACGCTGCTGATGGCTGCATTCTACATCAAATGAGAATGATTATTGATAACTGTCGGAAATGAGGCTGTGGCCCCTGATTTGTAGGAGCGGCATAAGCCGCGAAGCTGACACCAATGAAGTCGCAGGATTATCCGCATTCGGATAGTCCATCAGCTTCGCGACTTACGCCGCTCCTACAAAAGCCCAGCTACGCGACGATCGTCAGCAACTCGCGCATATCGTCGATCACCGCCACTGCATCGGCTGCGTCCAGGTCCAGGTCACGCGAATAGCCATAGCGCACCAGCACGATCGGCATGCGGGCGTTGTTTGCCGCGCCCAGATCGGTGCCCGAATCCCCCACCATCAGACAGTTCGCTACCGGCTGCTGCAACAACTCGGCCACATGCAACAACGGCTCCGCGTGCGGCTTGCGCTGCGGCAGTGAATCGCCACCGATGATGTGGGCAAAGAATCCGGCAATGCCCAGATGCTGCAACAACGGCGGTACCAGCGCTGCCGGCTTGTTGGTGCAGATGGCCATCGGCAGGCCGCGTGCCTGCAGTGCGCTCAGGGCTTCGCCGACACCGTCATACAGGCGCGGGCTGCGCAGCAGGCACGCTGTGTAATGCCGCATGAAAACCGGCATCGCCGCATCCAGCTCCAATGCACTGCCGGCATGCGCCAACGCGGTAGTCATCAACTTGCGTACGCCCTCGCCTATCCAGCTGCGTACCGTTGCCTCCGATACGCGCGGCAACGCCAGCTCTTCCAAGGTGAGGTTCACTGCCTCGGCGATATCACCCGCGCTGTCTACCAGCGTGCCATCCAAATCGAACACCAAGGCTTTGATCGCCACGCATCCACACTCCCAGACAATGAGTCATCGATTGTAACGGCGCAGGCCCGCGCAAAGAATGTGCTCATTCCAACGCTATGTTGCGGAACAGATCACCCTGCACTACGACTTCGTCACGGTCACGGAAGCCCGACAAACCCACGCCCACCAGCCGATAACGCGTATCCGCCGGCAGCTGCACGCGCTGGCACAGCGCCAATGCGATGTCACGCAGTTCCTCGACCGAGCCCGGCGGCGTATCCGGTGTATAGCTGCGGGTAAGAAGGCGGAACTGCGCCGTCTTCAATTTCAGCACGACGGTATGGCCGATGCGCTCGGTGCGCCCGGTGGCACGCCAGGTGCGCTCGGCCAACTGGGTGATCGCCTCGTCGAACTCGCCCATGTGCAGATCTTCGGCAAACGTGTCTTCCGAGGAAATCGACTGCACTGGCTGGTCCGGCTCCACCGGCCGATCATCGATGCCGCGTGCGCGCCGGTACAGGCCGCCGCCGAAACTGCCGAACAAGGCCTGCAACTGCTCAAGTGGCAGCGCACGCAGATCACCCACGGTCACGATGCCCAGCGCCGACAGCTTGCCCTCCATCACCTTGCCCACACCCGGCACCCGCTTGACCGGCAAGGGCGTCAGGAACTGCTCGACCCGCGACGGTGGCACCACGAACTGGCCATCCGGCTTGCGCCAGTCCGAGGCCACCTTGGCCAGGAATTTGTTGGGCGCAATACCGGCCGAGGCGGTCAGGCCGGTGGTCTCGCGGATCTGTGCGCGGATGGTGCGGGCAATCTCGGTGGCGATGCCACCGCAACTGGGCGAATCACTTACATCCAGATAGGCCTCATCCAGCGACAGCGGCTCCACCAGCGGGGTGTGACCCAGGAAGATCTCGCGGATCTGCCGTGATACCGCCTTGTAGCGGGCAAAGTCCGGCGGCACGAACACCGCATCCGGGCACAGCCGCTCGGCGCGCAACGCCGGCATCGCCGAGCGTATTCCGAACTTGCGCGCCTCATAGGACGCCGCGCACACCACCGAACGCGCCCCGCGCCAGGCCACCACCACCGGCCGTCCGCGCAAACCGGGGTCATCACGCTGCTCCACGGACGCGTAGAAGGCGTCCATGTCGACATGGATGATCTTGCGTTGTGGGCTCAAGGCAACAGTCCGAAAAGGTCGTCAACATGATAGCTGTTGTCGCTAAATGCACACTTGTCCTCACAAATGTACTTATTCATACCTCCCGTAACAGCCCGCGAACGGCGCTTATCTGCAGCTAACATACGCAACCGTCCAGTTAAAACATTTGATTGAACGGCAATGCTGCAGCATGCTCGGCGGCTCGCAAAGGCTTTGGATTACCCCGGATGACCCGTCTGCATGCTTTCACGCGCGACCAGCTGCTGGCCAGCGCGCGTGGCGAACTTTTCGGCCCCAACAAGGGCCGCCTGCCCAACGACCCGATGCTGATGTTCGACCGCATCACCGAGATCCGCGAGGACGGTGGCGCCCACGGCAAGGGCCTGATCCGGGCAGAACTGGATATCCGTCCTGACCTGTGGTTCTTCGGCTGCCACTTCATTGGCGACCCGGTGATGCCGGGCTGCCTGGGCCTGGATGCCATGTGGCAGCTGACCGGCTTCTATCTCACCTGGCTGGGCGCCGAAGGCCGCGGCCGTGCGCTGGGCTGTGGCGAGGTCAAGTTCACCGGCCAGGTGCTGCCCAGCGCCAAGCTGGTGCAATACGAAATCGATGTCTCGCGTGTGATCAACCGCAAGCTGGTGATGGCACAGACCGACGCCCGCATGCTGGTCGACGGCCGCGAGATCTATTCCGCCAAGGACCTGCGCGTAGGTCTGTTCACCTCAACCGAGAGCTTCTGATGCGTCGTGTCGTCATTACCGGCATGGGCATCACGTCCTGCCTTGGCAACGATCTGGACACCGTCTCCAGCGCCCTGCGTGACAGCCGCCCTGGCATCGTCGCCCTGCCCGACCATGCCGAAGCCGGCCTGCGCAGCCAGGTTGGCGGCAAGGTCGATATCGACCTGGACGCCCAGGTGGACCGCAAGCTCAAGCGTTTCATGAGCGATGCGGCCGCCTTCAGCTACGTCGCCATGCGTGACGCCATCGCCGATGCCGGCCTGAACGAAAGCCAGGTCAGCAACGTGCGTAGCGGCCTGATCGCCGGCTCCGGCGGCGGTTCCAGCGAATGGCAGGTGGAAGCGGCCGATCTGCTGCGCAACCGTGGCGTGCGCAAGGTAGGCCCGTACATGGTGCCGCGCACGATGTGCTCGACCGTGTCGGCCAACCTGGCCACCGCTTTCAGCATCAAGGGCCTGAGCTACTCGCTGTCGGCGGCCTGCGCCACCTCGGCACATTGCATCGGCGCAGCTGCCGACCTGATCCGTCACGGCGCACAGGACGTGATGTTTGCCGGCGGCGGTGAAGACCTGCACTGGTCGATGAGCGTGATGTTCGACGCCATGGGCGCACTGTCCACCAGCTTCAACGAAACCCCGAGCACCGCATCGCGTCCTTACGACGCCAACCGCGACGGCTTCGTCATCGCTGGCGGCGCCGGCATGCTGGTGCTGGAAGACTACGACCACGCCGTGGCTCGTGGCGCGCGCATCTATGCCGAGCTGGTTGGCTATGGTGTGACCTCCGACGGTGCCGACATGGTTGCCCCGTCCGGCGAAGGCGCCGTGCGCTGCATGAAGATGGCGATGGAAGGCCTGGACCGACCGATCGACTATCTGAACACTCACGGCACCTCGACCCCGCTGGGCGACGTGACCGAGCTGGGCGCAGTTCGCCAGGTGTTTGGTGATGCGGTGCCGCCGCTGTCTTCGACCAAGGCGCTGTCGGGCCATTCGTTGGGCGCAGCCAGCGTGCACGAGGCGATCTACTGCCTGCTGATGATGCGCGATGGCTTCATGGCCGGCTCGGCCAATATTGAAACGCTGGACGAGCGCGTCGAAGGCTTCCCGATCCTGCGCAAGACGCAGGAAGCGAAGCTGGATACGGTGATGTCGAACAGCTTCGGCTTTGGCGGCACCAATGCGACGTTGATCTTCGGCCGGGTTTGATGGCGGAAAGTTTGATAGCGCAGTGATTTAAAAAAACAGCCGCGAAAGCGGCTGTTTTTTTGTGGATTTTTGCAGCCAACACCCCTCTCCGCTCACAAAGAAGGGGAGCGAAACAAGCGCAAAGGCAAAGCATGGCCAAACCATATCTACCAGATTCAGGCATCCATTTTAAACCGTAATAATTTCGGTCAAGGCAGCCTCGATAGTGCCCTTCACTGAAATTCGCCTGCATTTATGCAACAACCCTATATACCCAATTCAAAAACACCTTGGGTACCGAGTTGCATTAGCTCCCGTACTGCTACATCTTAGGCCAGTTAGGCCAGCATTGCCTCCCATTCCACAAGTCATGATTAGCAAAACTGTAGTCAAGCAAAGAATAATAAATAAGCAGACCGACGGCTTACGAAACTGGCCACGAATGCATTAATGGAATTTCTCAACAACTATCAATTACTTGTAAGCCACAAGCCTGTAAATTCCGCAACTGAAGCCGTGTATGGATCATCCGACTTACTACACCTAGCATCAAGGGATTTCAATGCCAAGCATTTCCGAGATTGCGCCAAACCTAAGACTCGACAAGACCGGAATCTGGTCCGCGGCATCGACCGAAGCTATCTCATACCCGGAAGAAGGCAACCAAGCATGCTTTGAACTGGAGGAATCATCGTTCTGGTTCAAGCACCGCAATGCGTGCATCACGATGGCGGCGACGGTGTTTCCACCGGCCAACAATGGACCAATATTTGATATCGGGGGAGGGAATGGCTTCGTTAGCTGTGGGCTAATCAAAGCTGGATTTGAAACAGTACTGGTTGAACCAGGTCCATCCGGTGCAGCAAACGGAAAATCGCGAGGCATCCCTACCGTGATCTGCGCCACAACGACTGACGCGGGATTCAAGAACTCGACTCTGGATGGAGTGGGCCTTTTCGATGTCATCGAACACATAGAAGAGGATCATAACTTTCTAACTTCGATAAGGAATCTCCTCAAGCCCAACGGACGCCTCTATGCCACCGTGCCGACTTACTCCATGCTGTGGTCCGAAGAAGACGAACTTGCAGGTCATTTCCGCAGGTATACACGCGATTCCATTTGCTCTGTGATCGAAGGAGCTGGCCTGAAGATAGACTACGCAACGTATTTTTTTCGCCCGCTTCCCGCCCCTATCTTCTTGCTTCGCTCGTTGCCACACCGCCTTGGCGTTAAGCGGACTCCAAACCAAGAAGCTGCTAACGACCACAAGGCCGGCATCGGCGCTGCACTGATGGACGGTTTGTTAGAGAGAGAAATCCGGAACATCAGCCACGGCAGAACCATGTCCTTCGGTGCGAGCTGTTTGGTGGTGGCGAGCGCACGCTGACACCGAAAAGACGCCACACGTGAATGCCCCACTTCCTTCACCTTGGCGGAAGAGGAAGTGGGGGAAAAGCGATAGCTAAGGCGCCAGAGCGGCACTGCTCAGTCGTAATTGCTCAACGCCAACGACAACAGCGCCTTGGCCTGCTCGCGCAAAGACTGCGGTTCCACAATCTCCGCATCAGAGCCGTAATGCAGTACGTCCATCAGCAGCTCACGCGAAACGCTGTAAGGCAGCTTCAACTCATAGCGTCCGTCCGCAAGGAAACGCCCCTGCTGCTTGGAATGCCAATGTTCATCAGCCACCCAACGCGCGGCTTTGGCACTGAACACAATAGTTGCCCAGCCCTTGGGGGCACCCGAAAAAATGCCGTAGCTGGCCGCCAGCTGCTCATCCAGCTCGCTGTCGGCAACATCACGCGCCGGCTGGTCCAGCAAGCGCGCCTGATGGATGCGGTCGACCGCAAAGCTGCGCACCGCCTCGCGATTGTGATCCCAGGCGTCCAGATACCAGTTGTCGCGGTAATGGGTAATGCGTTGCGGCGACACCGTGCGCCGGGTCGCCTCATCCGTGGAGCGCGCGCGGTACTCGAACGACAGCTGCTTGCGCTCCAGCACCCCCGAGGCCACCGTGCGGAAACTGGCTTCGTCCAGCTTGCGGCCACGGTGCGGAATCACCCGTACCCGCTCCACCGGCCAATGCGAGGCACCAGCCTGGGCAGCCAGCAAACCCTCGATGCGCTGCTGCAGCGGTGCCAGCATCGACGACAAGACTCCGCCGCCGGTACGCGACAACAGGTGCTGCGATGCCAGCAAGGCATGCAGCTCCTCCGAGCTCAGCCACAAACCAGGCAGCTCGAAACGGTCGCTTTCACCGCTCTGGTAGCGGAACCCGGCCTCGCCATCGCCCTCCACCGGCGCCATCAGCGCGTCACGCAGGAAGGCCAGGTCGCGGTAGACCGTGGCACGGGAACAGCTCAACTCCTCCTGCAACCGCATCACCGTGACCGGGTAGCGGGCGGACTTGAGCAGACGATGCAGCGCGTTGATGCGTTCATAGCGGTCCATGCCCGGATTATGTCCGACTCGGGGCTGCAATGGAGCAGACCGGCGCCCCGCATAACAGCGAATGAAGCCCCAGCCCCCGTCAGCCTGAGGGTCAGGGACCATCCGGTATCATCCAATCGCCAATCATTCCCGTCTCTCCCATGGAGATCCCCCTGATGTCCCTGCGTGTTTCCCTACTGCTGCCGTTGCTGCTGGCCGCCCCGCTGGCCTGGGCCGACGACGCTTCCGAGCTTGCCGCCATGACCTCCCCCTGGAGCGGCAGCGGCGGTGAGCTGGGCTTTGCCTCGGCCCACGGCAACAGCACCACCGAAAGCTTCAACGGCCGTCTAAAGCTTCGCTACACCGATGATGACTGGATCCACACCATGGACCTGTTCGGCCTGCGCTCCAGCGCCGAGTACACCGAAACCGCCGATGACGGCAGCACCACCCGCAAGCGCCAGACCACCGCCAACCGTTACACCGGCAGCGCCGGCAGCGCCCTGCAGCTGGGCGAGCACCGCCAGCTCACCGCCACGGTGCGCTACGAAAGCGATGACTTCGCCACCTATGACCGCCAGGCCAGCTTCGGTCTGGGCTACGGTACCCGGCTGATCGATGGGGAACGCCTGATCCTGGATACGCAGATCGGCCCCGGTGTGCGTCGCTCGCACAACGCCGACACCGACGAAGACCGCACCGGCCTGATCGGCCGCGGCCTGTTCGACCTCAAGTACTCCCTCACCGAGAACACCGAACTGGTCAACTCGCTGCTGGTGGAATCGGGCTCATACAACACCTTCGCGCAGAATGACTTCGGCGTATCGGTAAGCATGAACAAGCACTTCGCCCTGAAGGCAGGCTGGCAGGCCCGTCACAACAGCGACGTCGCTGAAGACAAGCGCAAGACCGACACCCTGACCACCATGAACGTGGTTTACAGCTTCAAGTGATTCCGGCGTTGTTTGTGGGGGTTGCGCAAGCCGCCTGGCACAGCCAAAAACCCACAGCACCCCTCCCAACCCTCCCCTTGCCTGCGGCAAAGGGAGGGCTCGGCTCCCGGCAAGGTCCAGCACCGTAGTGCCGAGCCATGCTCGGCAGGGGCCTTACCGGCAAACCCGGAACAACCGACATCGGTAGTGCCGAGCCATGCTCGGCAGGGGCATTACCGGTAAACCCGGAACAACCGGCATCCCGGCATCGGTTTTGTGGGAGCGGCGTAAGCCGCGAAGCTGACCATACGTGCCTTGCGCGCCTATACAACCGGCGCTCTCTGCGTTACCTGGCATTTGTGGCTTCGCGGCTTACGCCGCTCCCACAACAGCCACAACAGCCAATACAGCCACCACCCTCAGCGCAGCAACTCGCCAGCGCCGCCTTCCAACAATTGCCGCGCCACTTCACGGCCCACGGCCTCCGGGTTGCTTGCCGGACCCTGCGCTTGCGCACGTACCACGCGGCCATCGGCCACGCCGCCGACCAGGCCCTGCAGCCACAGGTCCTCGCCGCGCCACTGCGCCAGGCCCGCGACCGGCACATGGCAGCTGCCATCCAGCGCCCGGTTCATGGCCCGCTCGGCTTCCACGCAGCTGCGCGTTGATGCGTCATCCAGCGCCTTGAGCAGGTTGATGGTCGCTGTATCTTCCGCCCTGCATTCGATCGCCACTGCAGCCTGTGCCGGTGCCGGCAGCCACTGCGGGGCACGCAGACGGTCACGGATACGCGCGCCCAGTTCCAATCGCTCCAGGCCAGCGCAGGCCAGGATGATGGCGTCGTATTCGCCTGCATCCAGTTTGGCCAGCCGCGTATTGACGTTGCCGCGCAGGTCACGCGATTGCAGGTCCGGGCGCAGCGCGCGCAGCTGGGCCTGACGACGCAGCGACGAGGTGCCCACGCAGGCGCCCTGCGGCAGGCTTTCCAGCGAAGGATAGTGATTGGATACGAAGGCGTCGGCGGAGTCGGCACGGGTCAGGATCGCCGGCAGTGCAAAGGGCGGCTCCAGCTCCATCGGCACGTCCTTGAGCGAATGCACCGCGCAGTCGGCATCGCCGCGCAGCATCGCCACTTCCAGCTCCTTCAGGAACAGGCCCTTGCCGCCAATGGCAGCCAGCGAACGATCAAGGATTTCATCGCCGCGCGTGCTCATCGGCACAAGCTCCACCTGCAGCCCCGGATGGGCCTGGCGCAGACGGTCGGCAACGTGTTCGCTCTGCCACAGGGCAAGCGGGCTCTTTCGGGTGGCGATACGCAGGATGCTCATGCCGCCATTATCGCCGCTGCCAGCGGCCGGGTCACCGCCGTTCCAGTTCAGTCTTCAGCCCGGCCACGCAGCGGCGGCTGATTTCCAGCGGCTGCGGGACATCCCGCAACACCGCCTGCACCTGCCCGGCTGGCGTACGCCGCACTTCCTGCAGCCGATCGCGGGCAATCAGGCAGTTGCGATGGATGCGGATGAACCGCCCGGAAAACTCGTCTTCCAGCGAACGCAGCGATTCCTCGATCAGATCCTCGCCACGCAGATGGTGCACCACCACGTACTTCTCCTCGGCCTGCAGGTAGAGGATGTCCTCCACCGGCACCAGCCGCAGGCTGCCACGCAAGCGCGCGCACAGTACGCGTCTTGCCGAGGTGGCCGCAGCCGGCGCGGCGCTAAGGCGGCCGGCGATGAAGGTACGGGCGCGTTCCACTGCTGCGACCAGGCGTTCGGCCCGCACTGGCTTCATCAGGTAGTCAATCGCCGCCGCTTCAAAGGCGGACAGGGCGTGGGCGTCGTAAGCGGTGCAGAACACCACGGCCGGGCGCGGTTCGAAGCCGGCCAGGTGGCGGGCAACTTCAAGGCCATCTATGCCCGGCATGGCGATATCCAACAGCACCAGATCTGGCTGGGTCTGTGCGCAGACATGCAAGGCATCATTGCCGTTGGCGGCCTCGCCCACCACGCTTACCTGCGCAAGCTCGGCCAACAGCGCGCGCAGGCGCTCGCGCGCCAACGGCTCATCATCGGCAATTACTACCCTCACGCCCTCTACCTCGCTCACGGCTCCCCAGTCGTGGCGACATGGTAGCCGGGTTCGCTGCACGCCGCCGTCAACAAACCGACAACTGCGCTGCAGCTCACAAACTGCTCAGGCCTGTGCGAAGCGGGCCTGCAGCCAGTCGCCGAGCGCGTGGATTTCCTCGCCACAGACCTGGTGGGCCATCGGGTAACGCTGCCACTGGACGGCAAAGCCCAGCGTGGTCAGCACCTGCGCGCTGTGCTCGGCGATGGCCAGCGGGATCACCGGATCGGCGCTGCCGTGGGCCATGAATACCGGCTGCGCGGTCGCGCCTTCCACCAGCTGTGCCGGCGCGGCGTCCACTTCCGGCAGATAGGTGGACAAGGCCACCAGCCCAGCGACCGGTTCGCTGCGCTTGAGCCCGGCCGACAGGATGATCGCCCCACCCTGCGAGAAGCCGGCCAGCACGATGCGGTTGGCGGGAATACCGCGGGCCTGCTCGCGGGCGATCAGCGCTTCAAGCTGCTGCACCGATTCGGCCACACCCGTGGCGTCGGCGCGGCTGCGGAAATCCATGCTGACAATGTCGTACCAGGCCCGCATCGGCATGCCGTTGTTGATGCTGACCGGGCGCTTGGGCGCATGCGGAAACACGAAGCGGATGGCAGGCCACTGCGGGCGCACCAGCTCCGGCACGATCGGCGCGAAGTCGTGGCCGTCGGCACCGAGCCCATGCAACCAGATCACCGACCATTCCGGCACCGCGCCGGTTTGCTGCTCCACTGTTTCCAGCATGTCTACAACTCCCAAGGACAAGCCGGGATTATGCCTGCCCGCTGCTTGGATCGCTTGCGATGCGGAGCTGCCGGGCCATGTGGAATAGGAAAGTTGGTTGTAGGAGCGGTGTAAGCCGCGAAGCTGGTGGCGCGGCCGATTGAAGCAAGGCGAGCCGTATCAGTCAGATCGCAGATTGAATGACGGCGGAGTGTTTACCAGCTTCGCTGCTTACGCCGCTCCCACAAAACCATTTTGAATCCGGATTCTTGTAGGAGCGGCGTAAGCCGCGAAGCTGGCTATGTGGCCGGTTGAAGCAAGCCCGGCTGCATTGGTCAGGTTGCTGATTGAATGGCGGCCGCGGTGTCACCGGCTTCGCGGCTTACGCCGCTCCTACACAACCACCGCAGATCCGGGGTCCTGTAGGAACGGCGTTGCTTCAGTCCTGCAGCGGCTCTTTCAACGCGGCTGCACGCAGCTCGGCGGCGCGCAGCAATACGGCCGGGGGAGCGCTCTCTTCCGGGATGCACAACAGGCCGTGCCGGCGCAGCCAATCACCGGCCTTGCGCGACGAGGTCCAGGCCACCACCGGCACCGCCAGCGCCATGCCGATCACCACCGGCGCCATCCATGCCGCCAGTGACGGTGACACCATGTACGCGGCCACGCCCATCACCACGCCGAACACACTCAGGCCACCGTAACTGCGCAGCAGATCGCGCACGGAAATGCTGCCGTCATCGCGCTGCTGTGCGTCCCAGCCTGAATCCTTGCCGGCCAGCACTTCCGCCACACCGCGCGACTGCACGTACATCACCACCGGCGCCATCAACGCAGCCAGCAAGGTCTCCAGCAGCATCGAAACAAAGGCACGGAAGGCACCACCGCAGCCAATGCGCTCCTTGCGCGAAGTGAGCATCGCCACATAGCCCATCAGCTTGGGCGACAGCAGCGCCACCATGGTCACCAGGAACACCCAGAACACGCCATTCTGGTCGAGCTCGCGCCAGTAATGCACCGGCGAGATCTTCAGGTGCAGCTCCTGGGCCAGGTCGATGCCGCCATGGATCAGAGGAATGGCGATACCGATCAGCATCAACATCGCCCACATCGGCGCGGTGAAGTAATGGCCGATGCCAATCAACATATGCACGCGGTTGACCCAATGCAGGCCCGGCGTGGCAACCACCTTGGAGTGCTGCAGGTTGCCCTGGCACCAGCGACGATCGCGAATCAGCAGATCGGTCAGGGTCGGCGGGCCTTCTTCGTAGCTGCCGTGCAGGTAGGGCACCATGTGTGCGGCCCAGCCACCACGCCGTATCAGTGCGGCTTCGACGAAATCGTGGCTCAGCACGTGACCACCAAACGGCTTGCGCCCCGGCAGTTCCGGCAGACCCGCTTCCTCGGCGAATGCCTGGGTGCGGATCACCGCGTTATGCCCCCAGTAATTGCTCTCCGCGCCGTGCCACCAGGCCACGCCATAGGCCATCACTGGCCCGTACACGCGGCCACCAAACTGCTGCATGCGGGCAAACGCGGTACGCCCACCGACCACCGCCGGCAGCGACTGGATCAGGCCCACAGTGGGATGGTTTTCCATCGCCGATACCAGGCGCACGATCACGTCGCCGGTCATCAGGCTGTCGGCGTCGAGGATCAGCATGTGCGGATAGGCGCCGCCAAAGCGACGCACCCAGTCGGCGATATTGCCGGCCTTGCGGCCCACATTGCTGGCACGGCGGCGGTAATACAGCCGCTCGGCGCCGCCGGTGGCTTCCACCAGACGCGCGAACACCTGCTCCTCGGCGCGGCCGATGGCGTCACGAGTGGTGTCGCTCAGCACGTAGAAATCAAAGTGCTCCAGCTGGCCGGTGGCCGCGACCGACTCGTAGATCGCCTGCAGGCCGGCCATCATCCGGCGTGGGTCTTCGTTGTAGGTCGGCATCAGCAAAGCGGTACGGCTGCGCAGCTGCGGCAGCGGCGTATCCGGGTAGATGCCGAGCTTGCGGCGGCCACGCAGCAGTGCCTGCAGGCCGGCCAGGCTGCTGACGAAGGACATCGCAATCCACGCAAACAGCAGCACGAACAGGCCCAGCAGGCAGCCTTCCAGCACGTTGATGCCGCCACTGGACAGCACCCGCGCCATCAGCCAGGTCGCCGCCAGCGTGGCCAGCGCGGTCGTGCCGAACACATACAGACGGCGCAGGCCGATATTGGCCGGTGCGGTCTTCTGCCGCGGCACGTGCAGCGAACCCGAACGCAGCGACTGCTCGGGCATCGGCAACGGATGCTCGGCTGGCAGCACCGCAATGCCGGCATCCAGGCCGTTGTTGGTGGTGACACTGTTGCTCATTGATCGCCCCACTGCGGCATCTGCAGCCAGTCCTGGCGGCCCACCCTGCGGTACCGCTGTTTGCTTGCGTGTTGCACCTGAATTCCTTGAAGGAGAAGCCGAGCAGCCGGGAAAACTAGTAGAACCAACCTAAACCTGCGGCAAACGAACCCTGCCGGTCGCGAAGCGGGAGCCCCCTCGAACCACCTCGCTGGGGGTGGCAATCCCGCCACCCCGGCCGTGTCAGGGCCATCCGCAGCAATCCCAAGAGGACATCGGCGGCCGATGAATTATCCACCATCAAAACCGCAGGCACACCTTTGCCAGCCAGATTGGCGATGATGTCGGGCTGTTTGACCGCTATGTGTTCGCCCTGGACCCTGCCGTGGCCTACCGCTGGCGCGTACGGCAACGTTGCTGTCTGCCCTGCGGTCCCACCGGGGCTGACTGCTGCCGGACCACCGCGCGCCCCCGCAATGCTGATTCCGGCCACCATGGATCGCTCGCCGCGCCCGCAAGCTCGCCGTTGAACTGGAAGGGATACCCCAACCAACAGGGCCCGGATCAGCGCCGCCCACCCGCATGGCAACCGCAGTTCCGCACGCTGCAACAACGCGCACCGTGCTGAACCCGGGCAGTTGCGGCGGCCGCATCCCTTGGCTAAACACGCATATCCCCAACCCAGGCTAAACATCGGCGTGCAGGCAACACGATCACAACATTGCACTCACCTGCAGCAAACCCGCCGGTGCGCAGGCTCAGGGCGTCTGCAGTGAGGCAGACGTTTCCGGAGACCAATCGTGGACCGCAACCGTGTTGAAGGCACCAAACACGAAATCAAAGGTGCCATCAAGGAAGCTGCTGGAAAGATGACCGGCAACAAAGCCCAGCAGATGGCCGGCAACATGGAGAAAAATGCTGGAAAGGCGCAGAAAGCAATGGGCAAGGCAGCTGACGAGGTAAAACATCGGCACTCATGACGACGGCATCACCGCGCAAGAACTGCTTCCCCAATACATCAGTCGGAGCCAGTACTAGCTAGCGTCACACTGCAGGTTCAATGGCGCGACCGTGTGGAAGCCGGCCGCGCCATTGCTTGTCAGAGCGGAATCAGGCGCTGCGCTCGGACAACAAGCCGATGCGGCGGAACCACATCTCCAACGGTACGGTCACCAGCGGCGGCATTGCCGCCAGCAAGGCCAGCAGCACGGCCCACAGCGGCCAGCGCAGCTTCACCCAGGCATACAGGCTGACCACGACGTAGAACAGAAAAGCCAGCCCATGCAGGCGGCCAAACAGCCACACACCCAGCTCGGTGGTGCCGGTGCCGTACTTGAGCAGCATGCCGATCAACAGCCCGGCCCAGGTAACACCTTCAATCAGTGCAGCGGCGGCAAACAGCTTGCCGGCGGCGTTCATTGGTTTGGCAGACATCGATTCCATCGGGCGTTCAAAAAGAGCTGGGATTGTAGGCGAGAACGCGTCGCATCCCGCCACCCGCACCCCGCCACTCAGATCCAGCCGCGCCGTCTGAACCACAGCAACGGCACCACGATGCTCAAGCCCACAGCGGCCAGCGCGATGGCATAGCCATAATGCCAGTGCAACTCCGGCATCGATGCGAAGTTCATGCCCCACACGCCCACCAGCACCGTCGGTGGGATGCCGACCACCGAGGCCACCGCCATCACCTTCATCACTTCGTTCTGGTCCATGTTGATCAGGCCCAGCACGCTGTCCAGCAGGAACTCGTTGCGCTCGCCCAGCTGCTGCTCGAATTCGCTCAACGAGGTCAGGTCCTTGACCACCAGTTTGATCCGCTTCGGCGCGTCGGCACCAAACCACTCCGGCGTGGTTTCATCCAGGTAGCTCATCATCCGCAGCATGCCGTGCAAGGTGTTGTGAAACGCGCCGATACGCCGGCCCATCGTGCCCACTTCGTGCAGCATCTGTTCCAGCCGGCGTGATGCCCGCTTGCCCTTGGGGTGGTTGAAAGCCTGCCGGGAGAACTCGCTCATCGTGCTTTCCAGCGACTCCAGCAGATCGGCCAGGCGGTCGACGATGTGTTCGATCATGCGCAGGAACAGATCGGCCGAGCCCTGGCAGGGCTGCTTGGCCAATTCGGCCTCCATTCCTTCCAGCGCATCGATGCGATGCTCGCGCTGCACAACCAGCGCGTGCGGCGCCACCACGAAACCGAGCGGCCCGACCACATGCTCGGTCTCGTACTGGAAACGCGGCAGGTTCAGCACCAGAGCCTCACCTTCCACCCGTACCCGGCTGCTGAACTCGATCTCGCTGATACCGGCGCGGTCGGGAATAGCAAAGCCCACCCGTTGCGAGGCTTGCGCCAGTTCCTCCGGCGTTGGTTGGCACAGGTCCACCCATAGCGAAGCTGGCGCCGTGCCGCCGGCAGCGGTGGCGAGGGTACGGCACTGGAACATGGCGCGCTTCCGTTTCGGCAGTGCAGCCATCCTCGTCGCCATGCCACGCCGAGTAAAGCGTCTGTCACTCAGCCCAGCTGCAGCGCCGCATACCAGTCCGCATAAGGCGTGTTCCTGGCCAGATGTCGATTGAAATCCGGCGTGCCATCCGTCCACCACACCGGCCCGCGCTCGCCCAAGGCCTGCTTGGCGGCATCCACGGCCGCACCGGCCTGGGCCAACCGTTCGCGGTCACCGGCGCGGCGTGCGCTGCCCACCTCACGGCGGGCCGCCATCAACGCCTGGACCAGCGCGCTGCGCACGTGCTCCGGCAAACCCGGATTGCTGGCCCGCCACAACCGCCCGCGCACGACCAGGTAACGGCCATCGGGTGTTCTTGGTGGCATTTCCGGCATTGGCCGCTCCCGCTGACAGACCGGGCCAGTATCCCACCCGGGCCCCGTTGCAATGCGCGGTTGCAAAGCGCGCCCGCCATCGCGCAAGCTCGGGCTTCCTTCAACTACCCCTCCAGCCATGCAAGACAACATCATTCAGATCATCCCCGCCGACGGCTGGGTAGCCGTGTTCGAAGAAGCCGGTGACGAAAGCGCCCAGAGCCTGGTGTGCTTCGCGGTAGTGGAAGAAGCCGGCAAGCGCGCTGTGCGGCCGATGCTGGCCAACGGCAAGCAGATCGGTTTCGCCGACACCCTGCCCAACTTCGTCCGTGTCGAAGAAGCCGATGCCTTTGAAGAAGAGGATGAGGAAGAAGACGAAGACGAGGAAGAAGAAGACGAAGAAGAGGAGGAGGAAGAAGAGGCCTGAGCCCTTCCCCCTACCCGGCAGCCGGCATCATGTCGGCTGCTGGCCCGCTTCCGGGCCCTGCCCGGACTGGCCCGCCGGCACGCCGCACTGCTTGCTGGCAGGCTGCACGGGCAGGCGCAGCAGGGCACCGTCAGCGGCAACCTGATTGACCTTCAGCGTGCATACCCCGCCGGAAAAATCGACATCCAGCGCCACTTCGTAGTCCTTGCCCGCCTCCGGGGTGAATACCGAAGTGATCAGGCGATCACATCGCCAGCCTGTCGGCGAGCCCATACCGGCCTCCACCACCACAGGCTGCCCTGGCACAAGCGGGTATTCCTTGAAATAGGCCTTGGACAGGATCATGCCGCGCTGCTTCAAGCCACGGCTGGTATCGGTTTCCGCAATGCCCAGGCTTTCATTCTTCACCTTGCCAAGCATGGAGCCGAAGGCGCTGCCCAGCGAACCGGACGCACGGATCTTCTGCGCATATTCGGCCGTGCACGTGGTGTTGGTATAGAGCACCATGCCGACGCCGTTCTGGCCGAACAAGCGCAGCCGTGATGTCGAGGCCTCATCGCTCGGCGACTGTGCGCTGGCCTGGCCTGCCGCCAGCAACAACAAGACACTGGCAACTGTCTGCTTGAATTGCATTTCCATCTCTCCTTGAAGTGCGACATCCGTTGCGGCATTGAAACACACACCGCCGAAATTGCGGAAGCCGGCGCGCCATTGTCATCGCGACGTCACCGTTGGCAGCCAGGTTAGGTGGTTGGTCCGGCAATCAACCAACAACATGAAACGTTCCCTGCTTCAGATCCTCCTGGCAGCTTGCATCGCTGCCAGCGCCACTGCCCAGGCCGCCGCGCCCGCGCAGCTGCCCTTGCAGCAACATGGCGGCAGTTGGACCTCCGGCCATGTGCAGGGCATCGCGGTGGATCTGCAGGGCGGCTATATCTATTACTCGTTCACCAACCTGCTGGCCCGCTACGATCTGCAAGGCCGTCTGATCGGCACGCTGGAAGGTTGGACCGGGCATCTTGGTGATCTGGATTTCAATCCCGACGATGGCAAGGTTTACGGCTCGCTGGAGTACAAGCAGGACCAGGCGTTCTACATCGCGATGATCGATGTGCAGCGCATTGACCGGGTTGGCATCCAGGCCGCCGGCGGCGACATCCTGCGCACGGTCTATCTGCCGGAAGTGGTCAGCGACTACACCGCCGACATCAATGGCGACGGTCGCTTCGATGGCGACGATGGCAAATACCGCGGCAATGAAACCGCCTCGCCCGATCACCGCTATGGTTGCTCCGGAATTGACGGCGTCGCCTTTGGCCCGCGCTTTGGCGACACCGATGGCCCACAGCTGCTGACGGTGGCTTATGGCATCTATGGCAATAGCGAGCGCAGCGACAATGACCACCAGGTACTGCTGCAATACGATACCGGCAACTGGCAAGCACTAGCGCAGCCCTTGGTCGAAGCCGCACCGCACCACAGCGGGCCACGCGAACTGGAAGGCAAGTACTTCGTGCGCACCGGCAATACCCACTATGGCGTGCAGAACCTGAGCTATGACGCCTGGCAACAGCGCTGGTTGATGGGTGTCTACCAAGGGAGGAAGCCGACATTCCCGAACTACCTGCTGTTTGCCGTTGATGCGGGTGCACCGCCTCACCGCAGCGATTTGATTGGCGTGCCCAGCGATACGCCAAGCGGCTGGGAACAAGGCCTGCTGCTGCCGCTGGCCGATGCGGGCTTGAAGGACCCAGCCACTGGCATCCGCGGCTGGAACCAGAAGGCCGACGTTGGCCTGCAGGCCGTAGGCGATGGCTTGTTCTACCTGGCCACCGACTTCAAGCGTGATGGCAAACAAGGCGCGGACCTGCAGCTGCTGCGCTGGACGGGCGATCCAGAGCGGCCGTTCATTGCACCGTGATGAGTAGCGCGGAAATCATGCGCCGTGATGAGGGGCGCGGAATCATCGGCATGTGGGAGCGGTGTAAACCGCGAAGCTGATATCGGCGGGGAATCTCGAAGCTGCGCAATCAGTGGAAATTCTGCTGTTGCAGTTCCAACGGCGATGCGTGTTTCGGGCAGCGGTGGCTTCGCGGCTTACGCCGCTCCTACAAGAAGCGTGTGAATCGCGACGACACCGGCTGTTGTAGGAGCGGCGTAAGCCGCGAAGCTGGCACATCTGCAGAACTCCGCGCGAACGCAATTTCAGCCAATCAACTCAATGCTGGAAGCTGCTACTTTCTGGCAGCTTTAGCTTCGCGGCTTACGCCGCTCCTACAAAAAGAAGGGCCAGCGCGGCGGCGGGTTGGTGGCGTTTGTGCCGAAACCTACATGTGAGCGCGCTCACACATCTGCATTCGCACACTCAACCGGAAATGCCTGCGCACCGAGCCTTCGCGCATGGAAACGCCTGCCCCATCGCGCTCCACACCACTGCGCAGCCACAACAAAGCAAAAACAGTTTCACTCGCGACAGTAACCATGACTCAAACGTAAAGGTTCTGTAATTGTCCGGACGTAAGGTGGCGCCGCTTGCACGGCGTAGCCCCAGCTGTGTGCGGTACTCCCACACTCTCCGGAACAGATCCATGCTCGAAGTAAAGAAGTCGGCGCTGGTCAGCGCCATCCTGGCAGCGCTTTGCGTTTCGCCCGACCTGTTGGCGCAGCAAGTCACAGACGGCAGCAGCCAGACCATCGGCAGCGGCAGCCTGCGTGGCCGCGTGCTCAACACTGCTACCGGCGAGTACGTGCGCAACGCCGAGGTACGCATCGAAGGCAGCCGCAATATCAGCTACTCGCAGGAAGGCGGCCACTTCCAGCTGACCGGCATTCCCGCTGGCGATGTCACCGTGCTGGTGAAGTACACCGGCCTGCAGGAAGCACGACTCAACGCCTCGATTGATGCCGGCAAGACCACCAGCGTCGAGGTCGCCTTGAACGCACCGTCCTATGCTGCCGGTGGCGGCGATGCAACCGACCTGGACGCAATCAGGGTCACCGCTTCGCGCGACGGCCAGGCCAGCGCGATCATGGAGCGGCGCGCGGCGATGAATGCCAAGAACGTGGTGGCGGCCGACAATTACGGCGCACTGACCATGGGTGATGTCGGTGAGTTCATGAAGTCGATGCCGGGCCTGTCGCTGGACTACACCGAGGTTGATGCCACCGCAGTGCGCATTGGCGGCCTGGATCCGAAGTACTCCACCTTCACCACCGATGGCGCGCGTATGGCCACGGCAACCTCGAACAATAATTCGGGCCGGCAGAACTCGTTCGAGCAGATGTCGATCACCGGCATCGAATCCATCGAGCTCAACAATACCTTGACCGCAGCGATGGATGCCGATTCGCCCGGCGGCAACATCAACCTGCGCAGCAAGTACGCGTTCCAGCGCACCAAGCGCGACATCGTGTTCCAGCTTGGTGCGGTGGGTACCTCCGACTCCAACTGGTCGGGCAAGTACTTCCCGGATGACAGGAAGCACGACACCATCTACCCGTCCGGCCAGTTCGGCTTCGGCGATGTATTCATGGACGGGCGCTTCGGCGTGGAGTTCAACGCCAGCTACAACGCCAACTATGTGCAGCAGGACCGCATCCAGACCGACTACGCCTACAAGCCCGATGGCAGCGCCATGCCCTACCGGGCGATGTGGCGCCCAGGCCCGAAGATGACCAGCCGCACCGCCGCCAACCTCAGCCTGGATTACCAGATCACCGATGAGCTGGTGGCGTCCCTGCGCAGCACATACTCGATGTACGACGTGGAGTACTTCAATCAGTACACGTACCTGATCTTCGGCACCACCAGCAAGTCCGAAGCCGCGCCGGGCTCCACGCCCAACCACATCGTGGTCAATCCCAACGGCACCAATACCCGCCTGCACACGCAGTACTCGCACCGCTATGCCGGCACGCCGGCCTACCTGATCGCGCCCAAGCTGGAGTACAAGGGCGAGGACTGGGAAGCCGTGCTGCGCGGCAGCTATTCCGGCGCCGAGTTCAACTTCCGTGACACCAGCAAGGGCTTCTTCCAGCGCACCGACAGCTGGTTGACCGGTATAGGCTTCACCATGGATCGCCCGTCGGAGAGCTCGCACGAATGGAACCTCGCCCAGACCGGCGGGCGCCCATGGGGCGACCCCAGCAACTTCAACCGTGATGCCGACATCGGCTACAACGTGCGCAGCGCGGAGTCCGATGCACTCAACGACCAGTACGGCGTCAACCTCGACCTGAAGCGCCACCTCAGCTTCAACGACACGCCGGTGACGCTGATGGGCGGCTTGGGAACGCGTCGCAATGATTGGCGCACCAATGAGGGCTCGTACCAGCAATACAAATACGTAGGTCCCATCGGCAGCCAGACCGATCCGGGTGCCAGCGTGCCGTGGACCAATAATTACGACTTCGAGATCATCGGTACCGGTGCCGGCAACATGAACCAGCAGGGCTGGCGCGCCGACAGCAACTACGCGATGTACGACCTCTTCCAGCAGCACCCGGAATACTTCGTGCCAGACGCGGTGGGCAACCTCAAACGCCGGCTGGACAACAACAAGCGCATCCAGGAAGAAGTGGATGCGGCCTATATCGAAGCCGAAACCCGCCTGGGTGATGCCCGCTTCGATCTCGGCCTGCGTTATGAGAGGACACGCACCGCTGCACGCGTGGCCGATGTGCGCCCGGCCAGCGAGGTCACCGCTGCCGGCCTGAACGTCAATACCGTCGAAGGCCTGATGTACCAGTACAACAACGGCCGCTACACCACCCGCAAGGGCGAGTACGACGACTTCTTCCTCAGCGGCGGGGTCAAGTACGACTTCACCGACAAGCTGGTTGGCCAGCTGTCTTTCAGCCAATCGATCCTGCGCCCGGACTACGGCAACCTTGGCGGTGTTGTGTCGGTCAACGACGACACCATGATCGTCAGCGTGCCCAATGCCCAGCTCAAACCCGAGCATTCAACCAAGTACTACGCCAGCCTGCAGTACTACCTGGAGCCGTCGGGCCTGCTGGGCCTGTCGTACTACAAGCTGGACATGCAGGACATGCAGGTCACCGGCATCACCGTCAATCCGGAAGACGTTGGCTTCAACCCGAACGACTACGAGGGCTACACCTTCCGCAGCGCGCAGAACGCGCCGGGCACCAGCACCAACGAAGGCGTGGTGCTGGAATACAACCAGCAGATGACCTTCCTGCCCGGTGCCTGGAAGGGCCTGAGCATGTACGGCTCACTGACCCAGGTGAACCCGGACGGCCCGCGCCAGAACATTCCCAAGCAGGCCGCGAACTGGGGCATCCGCTACAACTACGGCCGCTTTGATTTCCAGATCAACGGCAACTACCAGTCCGAGCACCGCGTCAGCGCGCTGAGCAATACGCCCATCACCGCCAACAACGGCATCCTCTACCGCGATGCGCGTGAGCTGTGGAACATCAGCGCCAGCTACAAGCTCACCGGCAACATCGACGTGATGCTGGCCGGCCGCAACATCTTCAACGAGCCGGAAGTGATCTATTCCAACATCCCCAGCCGCGTGCAGATGTACACGGTGTACGGCTCGATGTGGAACTTCGGCATCCGCGGGCGCTTCTGAGGCGCGAACCGAGAAAGGCCCAAAGCCCGAGCCAGGCAGGCTGCCTCCTCTCTACCGCTTGCGGGGGTGAGGGAGCAGCTTGCGAACCGCAGGTTCGCTGCCACCGAACGCCCTTGCATCAACGCAAGGGCTGGGCACGAGATGAGGGCCACTTCGCCCGACGATCCATCCCGCTGCGCCCGCTTCATCCAACCACATCCGCCGCCGCCCGAAACCCAAAGAGCCCGCAATGACCACCAACATCGACCGCCGTCGTCTGATCATTGGCGCCAGCCTCGGGCTGGGCGCGCTGCTGCTGCCGCTCGGCCGCGCCTTCGCCGCGCAGATCCAGGCGGCCAAGGGCTTTACCAATAACGTCGCCAGCGGCGAACCCGGTCCCCATTCGATGTTGCTATGGACCCGCTATGTGCCCGCCAGCGACACCGACGAAATCGCCCTGCAGGCAGAGATCGCCAGCGACCGTGAGTTCCGCAATGTGGTGACCGCCGGCACTGTGCGCACCGGCAGCTACCGCGACTGGACCGCCAAGCTCACACTCGCCGGCCTGCAGCCCGGCACCACCTACTGGTACCGCTTCATCGCCGCCGACGGCAGCCGCTCCGACACCGGCCGCACCCGTACCTTGCCGGTCGGCGATGTCGCGAATTTCAGATTGGGCCTGTTCTCCTGCGCCAACCTGCCGATGGGCTGGTTCAATGCCTACGCGCATGCCGCGCAACGCGAGGACATGGACCTGTGGCTGCACGTGGGTGACTACCTCTACGAATACGGCATCGCCGCGTACAAGGCGCAGGACCGCATCGCCGAGCGCGAGGTGATGCCAGCACACGAACACGAAATGATCTCGCTGCTGGACTACCGCATGCGCCTTGCCTGCTATCGCGCCGACGCCGACCTGCAGGCCCTGCACCAGAACGCACCGATGGTGGCGTTGTGGGATGACCATGAAAGCGCCAACGACAGCTGGCAAGGTGGCGCACAGAATCACCAAGCCGCCAGCGAAGGCGACTGGAGCACCCGCAAGGCCGCCGCAATGCAGGCCTATCGCGAATGGATGCCGGTATCCGACGAACCGTGGAAGGCCTACCCGATCGGCAACCTGGGCACCTTGTACCGTACCGAATCCCGCCTGCTGGGCCGCACCCGCCCGGCCGATATCGGCAGCGCCTACAAGACCGGTACCGATGCCGCATTGGAAGCCTTCCGCGATGGCCCATGGCAGGATCCGTCGGCGACCATGCTCGGCCTGGAACAGGAAACCTGGCTGCATGACGCATTGAAAGCCAATGCTGCGCGCACGCATTGGCAACTGGTTGGCATGGGTACCATCCTCGGCCGCACCGTGATGCCTGCCGAAACACTGGGCATGCTGCGCAGTGACGCCAGCGAAAGCCGCGTGCAGGCATTCAAGAACAACGTGCGTGGCGCACGGCTTGGGCTGCCGATGTGGATGGACCGCTGGGATGGCTATCCGGCGGCCCGGGCGCGCCTATTGCAGGCGGCGCAAAGTGCGGATGCCAATCTGGTGATGCTGTCCGGCGACAGCCACAACGCCTGGGCCTACTCGCTGCAACACGATGGCAGGCCTGCGGGCGTGGAATTCGCAGTGCAGGCCGTTACTTCCGGTGGTATCGAAGGCAGCCTCGGCGCCGCACCGGACGCAGTCGCACGCGCCTTCATGGACAGCAACCCGGAACTGAGCTGGTGCGACACCTCACAGCGCGGCTACGCGATGATCGACATCACCCCGGCCCGCATCAGCGGCGAATGGGTGTTCATGCAGAGCATCAAGACGCGCAGCATCGCAACTGCGGGCAGCCATAGCATGAGTGTGGAGAAGGACAGGAAAGCCTTCAGCTAAAAAACTCCCCTTTTGTGGGAGCGGGGTTATGCGCCGAAGCCGTGGTGGTTAATGTCAAGAAAATAACCGCGTACGCCCCGCCCCCCAACAAAAAAACACACAAAAA